>PKXB01000122.1:13732-17039 GCA_003133345.1 Hyphomicrobiales bacterium
CCGCCATCGGCTTGCCGGCGGGACGTTGGGCGATGAGCACGCGGCCGTCGGCATCGACGAGCGCACAGGCGGCAACAAGGACGATTTTACTCACAGCCTTACATCCTCGACGATAAACAGCCGTGGTTAAGGGATCATTCAGCCGATGGACGAGGTGCCCCCATCCTTCCGCAACGGTTAACCCTTGGGTTACGATCGATAGTCGCCATTGATGGCGATGTATTCCTTGGTGAGGTCGCAGGTAAGCACCCGGTCGCGGCCTTTGCCCAGGCCGAGCGCGACTTTCAGGCTGATCTCCGGCTTCTTCATCGCCGCGCTCACTTCGGCCTCGTCATAGGCCGGATCGCGCGCGCCCTTGTGCGCGACCCGGATGCCGCCGAACCAGATCGAGAGCTTGTCGCGGTCGGCCGGCTCGCCGGCCTTGCCGACCGCCATCACGACGCGGCCCCAATTGGCGTCCTCGCCGGCGATCGCGGTCTTCACCAGCGGCGAATTGGCGATCGACATGGCGATGCGGCGCGCCGAAGCCTTCGACACCGCGCCTTCCACGACGATTTCGACCAGCTTGCGGGCACCTTCGCCGTCGCGCGCGATCTGCTCGGACAGATTGGCCAGCACCTGCTGCAGCGCCTTCTTGAAACCCTTGAGGCGCGGATCGCGCGCGCGCGCGATCCGCGGCGTGTTCGCTTTGCCGGTGGCGAATATCATCAGCGTATCGGAGGTCGAGGTGTCGCCGTCGATGGTGACCGCGTTGAAAGTGTCGGTGACGCCGTCCTTGAGCAGCGCCTGCAAGGCCGGCGCCGCGATCGCGGCGTCGGTGAACACGAAGGAGAGCATGGTCGCCATGTCGGGCGCGATCATGCCGGCGCCCTTGGCGATGCCGTTGACGGTCACCGTCGCTTGGCCGATGCGCGCCTTGGCGGTCGCCACCTTGGGGAAGGTGTCGGTGGTCATGATCGCGCGCGCCGCGGCCAGGAAATCGCCCACTTGCGCACGGGCGGCGAGGCCGGCCATGACGGGTGCGAATTTTGACGCATCGAGCGGCTCGCCAATCACGCCGGTGGAGGCAAGGAAAATCTCCGACGGCTTGCAGCCGGTCGCCTTGGCCGCGATCTCGGCGGTGAGCTTGGTCGCCACGCGTCCGCTTTTCCCGGTGAAGGCATTGGCGTTGCCGGAATTGACCACCAGCGCGCGCGCTTTTCCGGATTTGACATGCGCGCGGCACCATTCGACCGGCGCCGACGGGCATTTCGATTTGGTGAATACGCCGGCTACGGTGGTGCCCGCGTCAAACAGCGCCAGCAGCACGTCGGTGCGCCCGGCGTAGCGGATGCCGGCTTCCGCCGTGGCCAGCCGTACGCCGGCGATGGCCGGCAGGTCCGGCACCTGTTGCGGGGCGAGGGGGGAGATGGCGGTGGACATTTAGTTACCCTGTCATTCCGGGGCGCGAGGGTCGCTCGCGAGCCCGGAATCCATATCCACCAAGCTTTCAGCTAAACCGCAAGACCATCTATTTTCGCTCGTCCCCGCGAAAACGGGGACCCAGGCTGGATTCCCGCTTGCGCGGGAATGAGCGGACTTCTTACTTCTTCTCCGGCTCGGCGGGCTTGACCGGCGCGGCCGGGGTCTCGGTCTTGTACATCTTCTCGATCTTGGCCTCGGCGCGCAGTTTGGTGACCAGCTCGGCCTGCGCCTTGCGCGTCACATAGCTCTCGATCTGCGGCTTGACCTCTTCGAATTTTGGCACCGTCTTCGCGCGCTTGTCCTCGACCTTGATCACGTGCCAGCCGAACTGGGTCTTCACCGGCTCGGAGATTTGGCCCTTCTCCAGCTTGAAGGCGGTGTCGGAGAATTCCGGCACCATCTGTTCCTTGCTGAAATAGCCGAGATCGCCGCCATTGGCCTTGCCGGACGGGTCTTCGGTGACGTCGCTCGCCACCTTGGCGAAATCCTCGCCCTTCTTCAGGCGCTCGATCACCGCCTTGATCTTGTCCTCGGCTTCCTTGCCCGCCTTGTCGTCGCCCGGCGCGGCGCGGATCAGGATGTGGCGGGCGTGCACCTCTTGCTGCTCGCCCAACTGCTTGACGGCGTCGTCATAGACCTTGTGCGTCGCCTCGTCGGTGAGTGCTTCCTTGCCGACCGATTGCAGCAGCTGCTCCATCAGCAGCTTGTTGCGGGCAAAGGCGATCTTGCGTTTGAAGTCGGCGCCGTCGCCCATTTTCTTGGCCTCGGCCGCCTTCGAGACCAGGATCATGTCGGCCATGAACTGCACCAGGTAGTCCTTCTTGGCGTCCGGCGACATCGGCGGAAGCTGGCCGGCCTCCTCCTCGGCGACGGCAAGATCGCTCTGGTGGATCTCGGTACCGTTGACCGTGGCGATGAGCGGGTCCTTGTCCTGCGCTGCGACCGGGCCGGCCGCTACCAGCAGCAGCCCCAGCGCGGCGGCAAGGAAACCGGCCCGGCGGGCGAAAAGGGAGATCGTCATGGTGCTGTCCTTGGGAATGGAATGGTCCGCAAGAGAAGCGGACGGCGGCGGACTTGTCGCCCAACAACCATGGCTTTGCAATGGCGGACTGGCCTGGACGGCTTAACGTCCGCGTGAATGCGCATGATCCCGAAAAGTGGGTACCGGTTTTCGGAAAAGATCATGCGCAGGCAAGGGTCTACCCGGTTAAGGCCGCACCCAGCCGGCAATTGACAACAATCCGACCCCCTCCTATCTCTCCGCTAACCTCGGCTGGTTAAGCTTTGCAGGCGCGTTCGTAACGAATTTGCCCGAAAAGTGCCGCATTTCCGGAGCGCCGGAAGCAGAATCCGGTCGTTGAGGCGTGTTAGAAGCGCCCAGAATTAATGAGGAGCTCGCCGATGATCGGCGCCGTTGCCCGCAAGCTGTTCGGCTCCGCCAATGAACGGCGGATCCGCAGCTATCAGCCGCGGGTGGCCGAGATCAACGCGCTGGAGCCGGAGCTGGAAGCGCTCTCCGACGAGGCGTTGCGGGCGCGCACCGACGCTTTCAAGAAACAGGTCGCCGAAGGCGCCTCGCTCGACGACATCCTGGTGCCGGCCTTCGCCACCGTGCGCGAGGCGGCCAAGCGCACCATCGGCCAGCGCCATTTCGACGTGCAGTTGATCGGCGGCATGATCCTGCACGAAGGCAAGATTTCCGAAATGAAGACCGGCGAAGGCAAGACGCTGGTCGCCACGCTCGCGGTTTATCTCAACGCCGTGTCCACGCGCGGTGTGCACGTGGTCACCGTCAACGACTATCTCGCCAAGCGCGACGCCGAATGGATGGGGCAGATCTACA
>PKXB01000138.1 GCA_003133345.1 Hyphomicrobiales bacterium
AGGCTGGTGGAGGCCACGGCCGTTATGCCCTTTTTGGGCAGCGCCAGCACTTAGCTTGTCCAACCGCCCTTAAAGCACCTTCCGGGCGCAAAAGACAATTCCCAGAATTGTCCAACCTTCCGCAGGCGATCTCGGTCGCCACCCCCACCACCTCAAACAGAAACCCCGCAGCCGGCGTGACCCAGCTACGGGGCATTGGAGAATGCTGTGCAAAAGCAGAATACGCATACACCCATCGCCGCTGACACACAAACGGCACCAGGCCAAGACCTTGATCGATCCAATTCCCTCGCCGATCTCGCCGCGCGGATCAGGGCCTTTCACGAAGCGGCAGCCGAAGGACTCAGGCGCAGCGTCGAAAACGCGATGGCCGCCGGCGACCTCCTGATCGAGGCCAAGGCACAGCTCAAGCACGGCCAGTGGCTGCCGTGGCTCCGCGACCACTGCGCAATGTCCGAGCGCACCGCGCAGCTTTACATGCGCTGCGCGAAGAACCGGGCCGCCATCGAAGAGCAAGCCAAATCCGCAACGGTTGCGGATTTGACCCTGAACGAGGCCGCCGCCGTTCTGATGCTCAGTTCGGATGTCCGCAAGCTATTGGAAATGACCAAGACGATGGAGAGGTTGCACGGCGAGGATTTGATCAAGTTCTGCGCCGACAACGACATAGCAACGATCTCGGGCAACATTTTCAACGCACCAGAACCGACTGATCAGGAATGCGTGGAATGGCAGTTGTTTGTTCTCTTTCTGGCGCGTGAGTTTGGTTACAGCGTAGAAGGCGCTACCTGCCATGTTGATTGGGTACAGAGCCGGGGCACGCTCCTTCCGGACTGGATGAAGCCCAATCCAATACGCGACGCATGGATGCCCATTCTCCAAGCAACCTTCGACGCTTGGAATGCCTTCCTTGTAGCCAACCGAGGCAGATCGCTCGACGATGTGACAGCCGAGATTAATCGGCTGAATGAGGCGCAGATCGAGCAGCTCACGACACGTACCAAGCCTGCCCCGCGTCGGACGGTGAACAACCGCGGGCAGCGCCATCCCACAACAAACGCACACACGAACGAAGGAACACATGGGTTTCGGAAAATTCAACGTCATTGAAAACGGCGAGGTGATCGCGCGCCGGATTACGAAAGCAGAGGCGACGGCGATGGTCGAAAGCGCACCGGCCCCGGCCACACAATCGCCGCCGATCCTGTCCGCGCCGAACGTGGGGTGGCGTTTGATTTCGCGCCGCCGTTTTTCTGCCGGGGGCAATGTCTATGATAGGGGCGCGGCGGTTCCCGTCGAAGCGCTCGGAAAGAACTACCAGCAACTCCTCGACAATGGCGTGATCGGTTGGACGCCACCGAGCAAGGTCAACGCCGCCGTGGTGGTGCGCGCCGCGCCAGCGCCACCACCGCCGCGAACGGGAAGTCTGATCGTCGTATTCGTCGACGATCCGAATCCGATTATCGCCTTCAAAAAAACAGTCGCCGCGACAGCCGAGCGCAATTCCCTCGATCACGAACTCGCGCGCAACTTGATTTTCGGAACCGATAAAGGCTCGCGTCTTTTTCAATTAGCCACCCGCGTTGCGAGCGAGCGCGAAAACAAAATGCACGGAAGGCGCGTCGCCGTCGCGCTTTGAACTGAAATGCAACCGGAGAACTGACATGGGCAGCCCAAGACTTCTAAAAGAACTTTCCATAAATGATGTGTCATCCGTCGACGTCGGAGCTGGGCGCGGGGTGAGGGTAATGCTGATGAAGTCTACCAACCACGAAGGAAAAAACATGGCCAATCTCACAATCGAAAATATCCGCAAGGGCGCAGCGGACGGCGTAATTTCACGGGCCACCGTCGGCGCATTACTGGAAGCCGCAGTAGCCGAGCGCGGCGTCAGCCTATTGAAACTGCATGAACAGCGAGATCCATTCGTGTGCGGCCTGTTAATTCTCGATGACGAAATGGGCCGACTGACCGGCTTCTCCGAACCCGATCACTACGTTGCCAAGGCTGGCATCGACATAAATGGGGCAGGCGGCCTGCCTCCAACCAACCGCGCGCCGCCCACCAACAGCCGGGCCGGTACGTCATACGAGGTCGACGACGAAGATCACGCGGCGGCGCTGGGAAAATTGGTCGACGCACACCAAGAAGCGAACAAAAACGCGATCCCGAAAATGTCGCGGTCCAAAAGTTATCATGCGATCATGCGAACAGCGCGCGGCGCAGCGACGGCAACGAAGGCGATTGGACAAGGCCAGAGCGGTTACAGAACGCGCCAGCAACGCACTCACGGAATCGGCGTCGGAAGCAATCTCCAGCCGGATTTGAGCAGACGGACACGGTGAGCAGTGCGCTTCGCCCCCGCGCTCACGCCGAACCTCGCCCTGGCGGTGCTGCTGATCGGCACCGCCATCATCATGCTGGCGAATGGGTGACACATGACGACGCCCTGGGTGTACACGCCGGATCGCATCGACAAGATCAAAGCGATGCTGGGCCGCGTGGCTGTCCCGGAAATTGCCGAAGCGGTTGGCGTCTCCGTTCCGTCTCTGAAGACTTGGCTGAGGGACAAACGGTTGACGGCGGCGCGAGCTGTCAGCGACACGATCTGCGCAGAGTATAATCGGCTGCGCCAGCGTGCCTTCCGATGCGGCTTGCGACTGAGCAGCCAGAACGGTTGCATTTCGCTTTGGGTTTCGGTGAAGGAAAATTTGTCATACGCGGAAGCTGATCTCTATCTGCGATTTACGAACCAGAGACAGCGGCTGATCGACATGGAGGCGGAGTTTTCGAAATTTGCCGGTTCCATAAAACCAACCGGCAATGCGGTTGGCGTCTCCGATTGGGTAGGTGAACTCCATCGCCCAGCGGAGACGCCGCCGCTCTAATTTGCGATTGCGATCATCGAACGCAAAAGGAAAGACCGCCTCGCGGCGGTCTCTCCGAAATCCAATCAGGTGTTTTGATCAGGCTGTGATGGCGGCGTTCTTCCGCTTCCTGCGCGAGCCGAGCAGACCCAACGCGCCGAGGCCGCTGGCGAAGAGCGGGAGAGCGGCGGGAAGCGGAGTGGAGCCCAAATCAGTTGATACCGCTAATATCGTTCCGCCCTCCCCTTGGGGGAGTCCATTATTACAACCATTTGCATTTGAGCACGGATAGTTCTGAACAAACCAAGTTGTAATATTACCACCAGTAAACCCGGTCAAAGAATCGAGAACAACACGAGTGAAAGTGAATAGGATGCTCGTCTGATGATTAAGGCTCGAATTAGCTACGTCTAATTCCCAACCATTTAAATTTAGCACTGTATTATCTAAAGTTGAATAAGGGGATGAATTTACGATTATATCGAATGTCCCAAAGCCGCTAACATTGAGGAGAGCTGACGTAAACGCTGGCGGGAGCAAAGTCCCGTCAAAATTTATACTCCCGGATAACGCGGTGCCTGAACTAACGTCGAATGTTTGAGCGTTCGCGTATCCAGCTGTCAGTGCTACCATTATTGTTGCAGCCAGACATCTTAAACGCAGCATCTTAGCCTCCGTTACCCACGGCCTCACCAATTACCCATTATGGTCATTATCGAAGGCACCAATTGTGGCCGTCCTGAAGCTTCCACAGTTTTTTTGCATCTGTGACGATGTGCCGATTTAGCGACACTCTCGGAATGAACTCTGGAACGGCGTGGTACGACAGCAGAGCGGCAGCGCTTCAGCTTTCATCGGCGCTGCATAGGGCCTACCGGCAGCATTGACCGGTCACATCATCATCTTCAAGAGCCAATCCAAGGCGGCACCGGCAAGTTTGCTAATAAATTCCGACCCCGCTTTCTCCATGAGGTATTTGAGCGGCTTCACTAACAACAATTCGATCAAACCGCGTGGGGGTTTTGGCGCGTTTAGGATTTCCCGGCCTGCCTTCATATCGGCAAGTAACTGATCTCGAACCTCGCCCGAGATCTCATTCGACCGACGGAGTTCATCAAGCAGCTTCTCCATGTTCGCGTTGAACTGTTTGAATGGCTCGCTCTGAATATTTATCGTTATGGAGTTCTGAACGATCATCGCTGCTTGCGGGTTTGCGGGATAAGCAGATGGCGTGATCAATATTGATGCGGGGACAGTGGCGGCTTGTGTTCTCTCTACTGCCGTAATCATGGTGTCGATCGACTCCACGAGTCCGTCTCGATGAGCAGCCAAAACGTTTACATCGGTCGTATTTTCGTCACCAATCCATCGCTGTGACATTGGATTCCAAATCGACGCGGGCGAACCTAATACTTGACCGGCGGCTAGAATGGCGCTCCTGCTTTTGGTGCGCCATGCCGCTAAAATTGCAAAAGTTAAATCCTGCTTTTGGATTGCAAGCAGTTCACTGCGTGCATCGCGGAGACCCTTAATTGCGCTTTCCTGTAAAACGGACATTTACATTTTACATCCGATTGACCCATGCGGGCATGGCTAGGTCGGCGCGGGGACTTCTGCTGACTTATCACTGACGTAAAAGAGGGGCTGTTTTTCTGGTTGAGCTAAGTTCCTGATTTTGTTGGAGGCCACGGCCGGAATCGAACCGGCGTGCACGGATTTGCAGTCCGCTGCGTAACCACTCCGCCACGTGGCCGTCCGAAGGTACGCCCGGCATGTCAGCAGGCCGCGCGATTCCCCAGAGTGCAAGCCTATATAGGAGCCGACGCCTATCGACAACGCCGCCGGCTCGCTTGCCTTTTGCCAAGGCTTGCCGCACAAAAGCCGCGTATTCTTCTGCTTTT
The DNA here is from genome assembly GCA_003133345.1 of Hyphomicrobiales bacterium. Taxonomy (GTDB): domain Bacteria; phylum Pseudomonadota; class Alphaproteobacteria; order Rhizobiales; family Xanthobacteraceae; genus Pseudolabrys. Next base: position 4,769 of record PKXB01000138.1, read on the forward strand.
GCCGAGGATAATGATGACTGATTTCGCAGCCGCGCGCCGCCACATGGTGGACGGCCAGGTCCGTACTACCGACGTCACCGATCTGCGCGTGATTTCGGCCCTGCTGGAGGTTCCGCGTGAGCGGTTCATGCCGCCGGCTTCGGCCTCGCTCGCCTATCTTGATCTTGACGTGCCGGTGGGTGCATCCCGCCGACTGCTCAAGCCGATGGTGCTCGCCAAGTTGATCCAGGCCGCCGAACTTGTGGCCACCGACCGCGTGCTCGATGCCGGCTGCGCCACCGGCTACACCGCCGCCGTGCTCGCCCGCATCGTGGGCCAGGTGGTGGCGCTCGAACAGGACGCCGGCCTCGTCAAGGCGGCGCGTGAGGCGTTGTCGTCGCAGCCAAATGTCGACGTGGTTAACGGAGCGCTCGCCGAGGGCTGGCCGCAAGGCGCGCCTTACGACGTGGTGGTGCTTGAGGGGGCCACCGAGGCTGTGCCGCACGCGCTCTGCCAGCAGCTCAAGGACGGCGGCCGTTTGGTCTGCGTGCTGGGCTCAGGTCCCGGCTCCAAGGCCATGCTGTATCGCCGCAGCGGCGGGGAGGTGGGCGGCCGGCCGGTCTTCGACGCCTCGGCGGCGCTGCTCCCGGGCTTCGCAAAAACGCCGGTTTTCGCGTTCTGAGACTGCCGTCTTTACCAAAAGTGGCTAAAATGCCTCAGGTCGCCGCCTTTTCGGTGGGCGGTGGCCGTTAGGGGGTTTCAACCTCCCGCAGGTCCGCATATGATTCCAAGTTAAGCTTTGGGGGAGTGCGATCGGTGCTTTGCGCCGATCGCGCGTGGCTGGGTTGTGAAATGTCTCGTGGTGGACGTAGCAGTTGGTTGGGTGGGGTTGCGGTCGGTGTGATCGCATGCGCGGCATTGCCGCTGGCTGCGCCGGCGCAGGGCGAAACGCTCGAATCCGCCCTGGTCAAGGCCTATCAGAACAACCCCACGCTCAATTCGCAGCGTGCCGCCACGCGCGCCACCGACGAAGGCGTGCCGCAAGCGCTGTCCGGCTATCGCCCGAAAGTCACGATCGTCGGGACCGGCGGCGAGCAGACGTCGTCGACAACGACAAAATCGGTAACGGGCGGCGTGCCGAGTTACGACACAGTCGCCGGCTACAACGGGCCGGCCTCGATCGGCGGCACCATCACGCAGACGCTATACAACGGCTTCCAGACCGCCAACAAAACGCGCCAAGCCGAGAGCGCGGTGTTGGCCTCGCGCGCGACGCTGCGCGTCGCCGAGCAGACCGTGCTGCTCAACGCCGCGACCGCCTACATGAATCTCCTACGCGACACCGCCATCTTCGATCTGCAGCGGCGCAACGTCGAAGTGCTGCAAGAGCAACTGAAGCAGACCCGCGATCGCTTCAATGTCGGCGAGGTGACGCGCACCGACGTGGCGCAGGCGGAGTCCAGTGTTGCTGCCGGCCGCTCGCAGGTGCTCCTCGCCGAAGCCAATTATACCGCCTCGCGCGCGACCTATCGGCAGGTGATCGGCAATGAACCGGGCAAGCTCACACCGGCCACGCCGGTCGACCGCTTCTCGCCGCATAACCTGCCGGGCGCGGTCGCGGTAGGCAGCGCCAACAATCCGGCGGTCAACACGGCGCAATACAATGTGGACGTGGCGCTGCAGCAGGTGAAAGTGGCCGAAGGCGCGCTCTATCCGACGGTGTCGGTACAGGGCGCTTTCACCAATAACTGGCTGAGCCCGCAGAGCCTCAGTATCATGAATGGCTACAACGCCTCGGTGTTGGGCACCCTGAGCGTGCCAATCTATCAGGGCGGCGCCGAATATTCCGCCATCCGCCAGGCCAAGGAAGTGCTCGGGCAGAAGCGCCTCGACCTCGATACCGCGCGCGATCAAGTGCGCCAGACCGTGGTGCAGTCCTGGGGCCAGCTCGACGCGGCCAAAGGCAATATCGAGGCGACACGCGCGCAGGTGCAAGCCGCCGAAATCGCGCTCAACGGCGTGCGCGAGGAAGCCCGCGTCGGCCAGCGCACCACCCTCGACGTGCTCAATGCCCAGCAAGCCCTGGTGAATGCGCGGGTGGCGTTGGTCACCGCCCAGCACGACCGGGTGGTGGCGTCCTACACCTTGCTGTCCTCGGTCGGCCGGCTGTCGCCGCAAGTGCTCGGGCTGAGTGTTCCGGACTATAACCCCACGGTGCACTACCAGCAGGTGCGCGATAGCTGGGCGGGCGTGCGCACGCCGGACGGGCGCTGACCCTTAATCCAGGCCGGCGTCGAGCCGCCATCCACGATCACGTCGAGGACGAGCTTTTCGCGATCATGCACCTGTGTCCACAGGTCATTGCGCTCAGCCGACTTGCCACCTGCCACACTTACATCCCACTGGCGTATAAAAGGGACTCGAGCGACGATTCGCTCGCGCCGATGCCGGTCGGGCGTATCGACGGGTAGGGTTGCGAAAGCTGCGGTCGGGAATACGGGAATGAGCCAAACGGCAAAGGTCCAAGAGCCCTCGATGGAGGAAATTCTGGCCTCGATCCGGCGCATTATTGCCGATGACGACGCCAGCAAGGCGACGAAGCCGCCCGACCCGGTCGCCGCCGCTCCAAGTCGGCCGGCTCCTCCGCCGCGCGCGTCCGGGCTGCCGCCGGCGCCGCCACCACCGGCCGTCGCCAACAGCCAGGACGACATCGATGCCATGCTCGCCAATCTCGATACGCCGGCCGCTGCGCCGGCCTCCGACGTGCTCGATCTGACCGAGGCGATGGCTGCGCCGGCGCCCGCCGCGGACGCCGGCCCGGCGGCGACCTTCCGCACCATCGATGCCGCGTCCGATGTCATATTCACCGACCGGGCACCCGACCCGCCGGCCGAGCCGGCGGTGCGCATCATCGAGGAGCCGCGCCGGCCAGCCACGCCAGCGCCCGCGCCAGCCGCTCCCGCCCCCGTGCTCGACCGCGGGCTGGTCTCGACCTCGACCATGGCGGCGGTGGACAGCGCGTTCAATTCGCTGGCGCAAACCGTGATCGGCCAGAACGCGCGCACGCTCGAGGATCTGGTGAAGGAGATGCTGCGCCCGCTGCTCAAGTCCTGGCTCGACGATAACCTGCCCGGCGTGGTCGATCGCATCGTGCGGGCCGAGATCGAACGCGTGTCGCGTGGGCGGCCTTAGCTTTTTGGCTTATGATCTTATCCAAAAACGGTTCCCACTTTTCGGGGTCATGCGCTAGCGCCAATCCTCACATCGTCTGCGAGCGCCGCCGCTTGAGTTGGCGCGCGAACCACAGCGCGAGCGCCAGCAGCACGGCCGCCGCGATCAGAAACACCGGCACCGCAGTGAAGCGGTCAAATATCACGCCGCCGGCGGCGACTCCCGCGGTCTGCCCGAGATAAAGCGACGCGGAGAAGATCGCGACCGCGGTGCCGCGGGCTTGCGGCGTCATCTGGGTGGCGTTGGTCTGCAGCGTGTTGTGCAGCATGTAGAAGCCGAGCCCGATGGTGAGGATGGCGGCGGGCGCCATCCAGTAATGCGGCTCGAACGCGAGCGTGAGGTAGGCGAGCGCCAGCAGCGCGCCGCCGCCGGCGGCGAGGCCGGTCTGGCCGAAGCGGCTGACCAGCGCACGCACCGACAGGCTATAGATCAAGCCGCCGATCGCGAAGGCGCCGACGAACAGGCCGACCAGCGTGAAGCCGACGCCGAAGCGCAAATGCAGATCGGCGCCGACATAGGTGAAGGCGCCGAACATCGCGGCGGCTTCGATGAAGGCGATGGCGATCACCGCGCGCGCCCAGGGCGAGCGCAGCACGGCGGAATAGTCGGCGATAAAGCCGCGTCCGCGATGCTGCGGCGTGGCGTTCGCATGGGTGATCGGGTTGCGCCACAGTTCGTAGAACAGCCCGAGCGTGGCGGCCGCGAGCAGCGCGGCGAGAATGAAGAACACGTTGCGCCAGCCGAAATAATCGCCGAGCACGCCGCCGGCGGCCTGGCCGAACAGTTGCCCAAGGATTTGCCCGGACAGGAAGCGACCGATCACCTGCTGGCGGCGCTCGTAGGGGATCACGTCGCCGACGAAGGCGAGCGCGAACGGAATGATCCAGCCGGTGGCCAGCCCGCAGGCCAGCCGCGCCGCCACCAGCACCGGCAGCGAGGGCGCCAGTCCGCAGGCCACCACCATCGCGGTCGATCCAGCGGCGGCGATGGAAACGCACAGATATTTGCCGAAGCGGTCGCCTATCGGGCCGATCACCAGTTGCACCGAGCCGTGCGCCAGCAGATAGGCGGTGACCACGATCGAGGTCGCGCCGACGCTGACATTGAGGTCGGCGGCGATCTGCGGCAGCAGCGAATCGGTGACCCGCACCATGGCCTGGGCGGCGAAGGAGGCGAGCGCCAACAGCGTGATGGCGCTGGTGGCGCTGCCGCTCGTTTGACTTGAGGATTCCGGCAAAGTTGACACTCGGTGGCGTGGCGGGTTTTGTACCGCGCCACATGATGAAGACAAACGACAATGATCGATAAGACCTATCAGCCCTCCGAGGTCGAGGGCCGCATCTACCGGACGTGGGAAGCGGCGGGCGCCTTCCGCGCCGGCCGGCCCGAGCGCGCGGGCGCGCAGCCGTACTCTATCGTCATTCCGCCGCCCAACGTCACCGGCTCATTGCATATGGGTCATGCGCTCAATAACACGCTGCAGGACGTGCTGTGCCGGTTCGAGCGCATGCGCGGGCGCGACGTGCTGTGGCAGCCGGGCACCGACCATGCCGGCATCGCGACGCAAATGGTGGTCGAGCGGCAACTGATGGAGCGCCAGCAGCCCTCCCGCCGCGAGATGGGACGCGAGGCCTTTCTCAAGCGGGTGTGGGAATGGAAGGCGGAGTCGGGCGGCACCATCGTCAATCAGCTCAAGCGGCTGGGCGCGTCGTGCGACTGGTCGCGTGAGCGCTTCACCATGGACGAAGGCCTGTCCAAGGCGGTGATCAAAGTCTTTGTACAGCTTTTCAATGAAAAGCTCATTTACAAAGACAAGCGGCTGGTCAACTGGGACCCTAAGCTGCTCACGGCGATTTCCGATCTGGAAGTGGTGCAGGTTGAGACCAAGGGCCACCTCTGGCACCTGCGCTATCCGATTGAGGGCAAGACGTTCAACGCTGAGGATCCTTCGACCTTCATCGTGGTCGCCACCACGCGGCCGGAAACTATGCTGGGCGACACCGCGGTGGCGGTGCATCCCGACGACGAGCGCTACAAGGCGCTGGTCGGCAAGAATGTCGTGCTGCCGCTGGTCGGCCGCAAGATTCCGATCATCGCGGATGAATACTCCGATCCCGAGAAGGGTAGCGGCGCGGTGAAGATCACCCCGGCGCACGACTTCAACGATTTCGAGGTCGGCAAGCGGCATGGGCTGCCGCAGATCAGCGTCCTTGATCCGGAGGGACGAATAATTTCTGGACCATCCACTGCGGCGGGGCCACTTCGCTATCCTGTCGCAGGGCACCCGAAACTTGTGCAAAGCGATCCGGCAGGATCAGCGGAATTAAGCCGCTACTTAGAAATTCCGGAAAACTTGCGAGGGCTCGATCGTTTTAAGGCTCGCAAAATCATTGTTGAGCAACTGGAAGAAAAAGGATTAGTCGAGAAAATCGAGCCGCATGCGAATGTCGTTCCGCATGGCGACCGCTCGAACGTCGTGATCGAGCCGTTCCTCACCGACCAGTGGTACGTCAATGCCAAAGAACTGGCGAAGCCAGCGATTGCCGCCGTGCGCGAAGGCAAGACGAGCTTTGTCCCGAAAAACTGGGAGAGCACATATTTCAACTGGATGGAGAACATCCAGCCGTGGTGCATCTCGCGCCAACTCTGGTGGGGTCACCAAATTCCGGCGTGGTATGGGCCGGACGGCAAAGTTTTCGTCGCGTTGAATGAAGCCGAAGCGCAAAGCCAAGCCGACAAGCATTACGGCAAGCCGACCGCGCTCATGCGCGACCCTGACGTCCTCGACACCTGGTTCTCCTCCGCGCTGTGGCCGTTCTCGACTTTGGGCTGGCCGGATAAGACAGCCGAGCTCACGCGGTTCTATCCGACCAGCGCGCTGGTCACCGGCTTCGACATCATCTTCTTCTGGGTCGCGCGCATGATGATGATGGGGCTGCACTTCCAGAAAGAAGTGCCGTTTCGCGACGTCTACATCCATCGCCTCGTGCGCGACGTCACCGGCGCCAAGATGTCGAAGTCGAAGGGCAACGTCGTCGACCCGCTCGGCGTCATCGACGACTTTGGCGCCGATGCGCTGCGCTTCACGCTGGCGCGCGGCGCGGCGCAAGGTCACGACATTAGACTTGGGCCCCAGGACGTCGAGAACAACCGCAACTTCGCGACCAAACTGTGGAACGCCGCGCGTTTTGCTGAGATGAACGGCTGCGCTGTGGCCAAAGATTTCGATCCGGGAACAATCAAAGAGACCGTAAATAAATGGATCATTGATCAGTTGGGCGTAACACTAGGCCAAATCGAACTCGCTCTGGACGACTATCGCTTTAATGATGCGGCGCAACGGGCGTACCAATTTGTTTGGAATTTTTATTGCGATTGGTATGTGGAATTCACCAAACCAATTCTTCTCGGCGGTGACGGAGAAATAAAGCGAGAGACGCAGTCAACTGTTGCATACGTTCGCGACGAAATTCTAAAAATTCTGCATCCGTTTATGCCATTCATTACCGAAGAGCTTTGGCATGTGACCGCGATCGACTCTCGACCAACGTTGTTGGCTCTCACTTCTTGGCCTAGTGAACCGCCCACTTATGTTGATGCACAAGAAGAGGTGGGCTGGGTTATTGATCTGATCACCGCCATCCGTTCCATCCGCGCCGAGATGAACATCACCGCGGCGATCCCCTTGGTGCTGGCCGGCGCATCGAAAGAGACACAAATGCGCGCCGAGCGCTGGGCGGAATTCATCAAGCGGCTGGCGCGCGTGTCGGAGATTTCGTCGGCCGCGAGCGCGCCGCAGGGGTCGGTGCAGCTGGTGGTGCGCGGCGAAGTGGCGGCGCTGCCGCTCAAGGGCGTAATCGATCTCGCCGCCGAGCGCGCGCGGCTGGCCAAGGAAATGCAAAAGGCCGAGGCCGACATCGCCCGCGTCGACGCCAAGCTCGGCAACGCCAATTTCGTCGCGCGCGCGCCGGAAGAGGTGGTCGAGGAAGAAAAAGAGAAGCGCGAAGAGGCGCTCGGGCGCAAGGAAAAGATCGCGGAGGCGCTGGAACGGCTCAAAGGCGCGACATGATCGACCCCAACAACCGCCCGGGCGGGCCGAATTTGATTCTGACCGCCAAGAGCGCCAACAAAATTCAGTTCTTCGACGCCATGACGCTGGCGAAAACCGGCGAAATCGACATGCCGGCGTCCACCCATGAGATGATCCGCTCGCCGGACGGCGGCAAGATTTACGCGTCGGTTTATGGCGGCGGCATCTTCGGCAAGAACAAGGATCCCGACTGCCGCATCGCGGTCATCGATCTCGCGTCGAAAAAGCTCGAACGCACAATCGATGTGGGCGACAATCTCGCGCCGCATTCGGTGATGATGGACGGGCGCGGCACGCTGTGGTCGACAGCCGAGCTCGGCAACGCGGTGCTGGCGATCGATCCGGCAACGGACAAGGTCGAGCGCATCGATGTCGGCGGCGCGCCGCACTGGATCGCGGTCAGTCACCTGACCGCTAAACTGTTCGCCTCGTTCAAGACCACGGAGACGGTCGCGGTGGTGGATACGGCCTCGCGCCGCATGACCAGCAAGATTGCGATCCCGCACGGCGCCGAAGGCATCGCGGTCTCGCCCGACGGTGCGACGCTGTTCGCCTGCGCGCACCGCAAGGGCCTGGTGCATGTCATCGACGCGCACAGCCATGAGCTTCGCCGCACGCTTCCCATTGAAGGCGCGCCGGGCGAGGCCAACCAGCTCCGCCGCGTGCGGGTATCGCCGGACGGCCGCTACGTCTGCGCGTCATCGCACGTGGATAATTTCGCCGCGGTCTACGACGCCGACACGCTCAAGCAGATCGGTGGCTTCGCCACGCCGAAGGCGCCCATGGGCTTCGGCTTCGCCGCCGACGGCAAGCACGCCTATCTGTGCTGCCACGACGCCGCGATCACATTGGAGTTCGAGTTGGACAACGGCCGCATCACGCGGCAATTCCCGACCGCGGCCGGTTGCGAGTTCGTTATTTCCTATTCCTGAAGGTGCATCGCATGAAGATATTTCTCGCCGGGGCGGGCGGGGCGATCGGTCGCCGGCTGACGCCGCTGCTGCGCGCCGCCGGCCATGACGTGGTGGGCACCACGCGTTCGCCCGACAAGGCCGTGGCTGTCGCTGCGCTCGGCGCCGAGCCGGTGGTGGTCGATGTGTTCGATGCCGCAGCACTCACGCGCGCGGTGCAGGCCGCCGCGCCGCAGGTCGTCATCCACCAGCTCACCGATCTGCCGCACGCGCCCGGCACGCCTGGCTATGAAGCTGGGCTTGAACGCAATGCGCGGCTGCGCATCGAGGGAACGCGCAATCTGGTCGCCGCCGCCAAGGCCGCCGGCGTGAGACGACTGATCGCGCAGAGCATCGCCTTCGTCTATGCGCCGGGCGATGGCGTGCGCGTCGAAACGGATCCGCTCGATCTTGCCGCGACCGGCGCGCGCAAACGCACGGTCGACGGCGTGGCGGCATTGGAAGACGCGACGCTGCAAATGCCGGAAGGCATCGTGCTGCGTTACGGCCTGCTCTATGGCCCGGGCACCTGGTTCGAGCATGAGAAGCGCGGCGCACCGGGCTTGCATGTCGATGCCGCGGTTCACGCTGCGCTACTCGCCGTTAGCAAGGGCAAGCCCGGCATCTACAATATCGCCGAAGATGACGGCGCGATTTCAAACGAGAAGGCCAAGCGCGAGTTCGGCTTCGATGCGGCATTCCGCATCACGTCTTGAACGGCTTGCTGAGAAACTTCGACCCCTTCAGTCCGTAGCGCCAGGGATGCGCCACCGCCTTGGTGATGCCGATGCGCGAGCCCACCACGATTGCGGGCGGCGCTGCCCGCGCACGCAGCTCGAAAGGCGCCCGATCGAGCGGCAGACCGTTGCGGCGGTCGGTCACGGCCAGCGCCTCGCACAGTTTGCCAGGCCCCGAGCACAGCGCCCGCTCATCCGACGCCCCGCGCCTTCGCCGCATTGCAGCAATTCCCGCCACCGGCTCCAGCGCTCGGATCAGCACGGCGCTGGCGCTGTCTTCTTGCTCGCACACGAAATTCAGGCACCAGTGGATGCCATAGGAGCGGTAGACGTAAGCCACCCCAGGCGGACCAAACATGACGGCGTTACGGGGCGTCCGCCCCCGGTAGCTGTGCGCGGCCGGGTCGGTGTGATGATAGGCCTCGACCTCGACGATCCGCCCGCCGACCCCATTAACCAGCAGGGTGGCCCCNNATTTAAGCCATCGGCGCCTATCATCCCCGTCGCGCCGCGATTTGGCCATACCCTTCTCCGACATCAAAGGCGCCGGGCAGCGGCACAAACCGTTGCAGGGCTTTAAGGTTTTAGCGCCGGGCCGGGGGGCCTTGGAACAAGCCGGGTCAATCCGGCAGCAATGATTGGGGCTGGGGGGCACGGCAAGGTCATGGACGCCAAAATCGACAGCAAGAGCAACCTGAAAGCCAAACTGCCGAGCCGGCACGCCACCGAAGGGCCCGACCGCGCGCCGCATCGCTCGTTCTATTACGCCATGGGGCTTTCCACCGAGCAGATCCACCAGCCCTTCGTCGGCGTCGCCACCTGCTGGAACGAGGCCGCGCCCTGCAACATCTCCCTGATGCGCCAGGCGCAGGCGGTGAAGAAGGGCGTCGCTTCCGTCGGCGCCACGCCGCGCGAATTCTGCACCATCACCGTCACCGACGGCATCGCCATGGGCCATGCCGGCATGAAATCTTCGCTGCCCTCGCGCGAGGTGATCGCGGATTCCGTCGAGCTCACCATGCGCGGCCATTGCTATGACGCGCTGATCGGCGTTGCCGGCTGCGACAAGTCGCAACCCGGCATGATGATGGCGATGTGCCGGCTCAACGTGCCGTCGATCTTCATCTATGGCGGGTCGATCCTGCCCGGAAAGTTCAAGGGCAAGGAAGTCACCGTTCAAGACGTTTACGAAGCGGTCGGCAAGCATTCGGTCGGCGAGATGTCCGACGAGGATCTCCACACGCTGGAACAGGTTGCGTGTCCGTCGGCCGGCGCTTGCGGCGCGCAATTTACCGCCAACACCATGGCGACCGTCGCGGAAGCTATCGGCCTGGCACTGCCCTATTCGTCCGGCGCGCCGGCGCCTTACGAGATGCGCGACAAATTCTGCATGCTGGCGGGCGAGATGATCATGGACCTGATCGTCAACAACATCCGCCCGCGCGACATTGTCACCCGCAAGGCGCTGGAGAATGCCGCCGCCGTCGTTGCCGCCACCGGCGGCTCGACGAATGCCGCGCTGCATCTGCCTGCGATCGCGCATGAATGCGGCATCGAGTTCGATCTGTTCGATGTCGCCGAAATCTTCAAAAAGACACCATATATCGCAGATTTGAAGCCGGGCGGCCGTTATGTCGCCAAGGATATGTTCGAAGCCGGCGGCGTGCCCCTTCTCATGAAAACGCTGCTTGATCACGGCTTCATGCATGGCGATTGCCTGACGGTCACCGGCCGCACCATGGCCGAGAACATGAAGAACGTGAAATGGAACCCGGCCCAGGACGTGGTGCGTCCGGCCGACAAGCCGCTGCTGGCGACCGGCGGTGTGGTGGGCATGAAAGGCAATCTCGCGCCCGAGGGCGCGATCGTGAAAGTGGCCGGCATGTCGTCGGCGCTCAAGTTCACCGGCCCGGCGCGCTGCTTCGACGACGAGGAAGCCTGCTTTGATGCGGTCAAGCACAAGAAATATCAGCACGGCGACGTTCTGGTGATCCGTTACGAAGGGCCGAAGGGCGGCCCCGGTATGCGCGAAATGCTTTCCACCACGGCCGCGCTCTATGGCCAGGGCCAGGGCGACAAGGTCGCGCTCATCACCGACGGGCGCTTTTCCGGCGCCACCCGCGGCTTCTGCGTCGGCCATGTTGGGCCGGAGGCGGCGGTCGGCGGGCCGATCGCGCTCATCCGCGACGGCGACATCATCGAGCTCGATGCCGAGAAGGGCACCATCAACGTCAAGCTTTCGGCCGACGAATTGGCCAAGCGCAAGAGCCAATGGAAGGCGCGTGAGGCCGAATTCGGCTCCGGTTATTTGTGGAAATACGCCCAGCAGGTAGGGCCGGCCGTCAAAGGCGCGGTCACCCATCCCGGCGGGGCGGGCGAGAAGGCGTGCTATGCGGATATCTGAGTTCCTGTTGCGCGCGGTGGTGATCGGCGCCGGCCTAGTGGCGGCGCAGGTGGCCATGGCGTTCGACGGCAGCAAATCCACCGACGCGATGGCGGCCGCGCCGCCGTTGTCGGCGATGGAAGCCTTCAAATCCGGCGCGCATTGGCTGAAAGCCGGCGAGAAGGCCAAGGCCGTCCACTCGCTCGAATACGCCGCCGAAAAGGGCCACGCGCTGGCGCAGTGGAAACTCGGGCGCATGTACGCCGAAGGCGACGGCGTGACCCAGGACGATCTCAAGGCGTTCGAATATTTCCGCGGCATCGCCGACAGCCATGCCGAGGACAACCCGGACACGCCGCAGTCGCGCTTCGTCGCCAACGCGTTCGTCGCGCTCGGCCACTACTATCTCGACGGTATACCGAAGACGGCGGTCAGGCGCGATCCCGACCGCGCGCGCGAGATGTTCGCCTATGCCGCCTCGTATTTCCGCGATTCCGAAGCGCAGTATTATCTGGCGCGGCTTTATCTCGATGGCGTCGGCGCGCCGCACGACCCGCGCCAGGCGGCGCGCTGGTTCGGCCTGTCGGCGCAGAAGGGGCAGTGCCAGTCGCAGGCCATGCTGGGCGCCATGCTGTTTGCCGGCGACCACGTGCCGCGCCAGGCGGCGCGCGGGTTGATGTGGCTCACGCTCGCCAAGGATAGCGCCAAGGAAGGCGCCGCCACCGATCAGGACTGGATCAACCGGCTCTATGACAGCGCCTTCCAGCAGGCGACCGAAGACGAGCGCGCGCTGGCGCTGGTCTATCTCAAGCGCTGGATGGAGACGCGAAGGGAGTAGAAGCGTGTCGTCCCGGCCGAACGCATAAGCGCGAGGGCCGGGACCCATACTCCGCAGTTCATCGATAAGGCACGGCGTATGGGTCCCCGCTTTCGCGGGGACGACAGTTGTTGTTCACCTTCCCTCGATATCCAGATCCACATAGACCGGCACGTGGTCGGACGGCTTGTCCCATGAGCGCACGTGGCGATCGATGCCGGTATCGATCAGCCGGTCGACGGCCTGCGGCGACAGCAGCAGGTGGTCGATGCGGATGCCGTCGTCCTTGGCCCAGGCGCCGGCCTGGTAGTCCCAGAAGGTGTAGAGGTCGCGTGCATCACTGCTGGCGCGAAGGGCGTCGGTGAGGCCGAGATTGGTCAGTGCCCGAAACTTCTCACGGGTCTGCGGCAGGAACAGCGCGTCCTTGGTCCAGGCGGCCGGATTGCGGGCGTCAGCGGCGGTCGGGATAACGTTGTAGTCGCCCGCCAAAAGCATCGGCTCTTCTAGCTTCAGCCGTTCAAGTGAAAAAGCAATAAGCCGGTCCATCCATTTGAGTTTATAGGTATATTTATCCGTGTCTGGCGGGTTGCCATTGGGCANNACGTCGTCTTTGTCGCCGATCAGGCCGGGCGCCACCTCGTCGAACGGCAGCTTGGAGAGCAAAGCCACGCCGTTGAAGGCTTTCTGGCCATGCACGGCGACGTTGTAGCCAAGGCCCTCGAACGCCTCGCGCGGGAAGGCCTCGTCCACGCACTTGATTTCCTGCAGGCAGACGATGTCGGGGCTGCGCTCAGTCAGCCAGGCCAGCATATTGTCCAGCCGCTGGCGGATCGAATTGACGTTCCAGGTGGCGATGCGCATGCACGGCTCCGGCGGGCAGACCTGAATAAAACCAGTGTTTTACGTGTTTACCAGTGAGCGCAGGGATATGCACCCGGCGGCGTTTATATGTTAGAAGGCGGCCAACGCGGCCCTTTGGATATGCTGGAAATAACAGTAGTTCCGCGGAATTAGGGAGCGCCTGGGCAGGGCCCTCAAAGAGCTCAGGCCGACAATCGCCGATGACGAAGCGAAAGTGGCTATTTGGGGTGGCGGCGCTCGCCCTGATTGGCATTGTCTTGCTTATCCGCGGCCTGTGGACCAGCGATGGCGCCGCGCGCTCGCAAGCGGCTGTCCACGTGGTGCCGGTCGAGGTCGCCACCGCCGAGCGCAAGGCGGTGCCGGTGCGCATCGAATCGCTGGGCAGCGTCACCCCGATCGCCAGCGTCGCCATCAAGGCGCGGGTCGATACCGCGATCATGGCGGTCCATTTTCGCGACGGCGCCGAAGTTAAGACGGGCGATTTGCTGTTCACGCTCGATGGCCGCGCCATCGAAGCGCAGATCGCGCAGACCGAAGGCATGGTCGCCCGCGACCGGGCGCAACTGGCCGGCGCCGAGCGCGACGTGGCGCGCTACACCGACCTGGTCGCCAAGAGCGCCACGCCGGTGATCAATCTCGACAACGCCAAGACCCAAGCCGACGTCTACCGCGCGGCCATCAAATCCGATCAGGGCTTGCTGGATAATCTCAAAGTCCAGCTCAGTTATTGCACCATCACCGCGGCGATTGACGGCCGAATCAGCGCGGCGGCGGTGAAGGTCGGCAATTTCGTACGGCAGGCCGATACCGCGGCGATGGCAACCATCAACCAGATGGCCCCGGTCTATGTCAGCTTCACGGTGCCGCAGAAGGTTCTGCCGGAAATCCGCCAAGCGCTGGCGGCGGAAACCGCCNNCATGCCGAACGAGCATGAAGTGCTCTGGCCCGGAACCCTGGTCACCACCGAATTGACCTTGCGGATCGAGCAGGCGGTGGTGGTGCCGTCGAATGCCGTTCAGGTCAGCCAGACCGGAAGCTTCGTGTTTGTGATCAGCGACAACGTGGCCAAAGTGCAGCCGGTGACGGTCAATCGTACGGTCGGCGATCTATCGGTGATCGGCAGCGGGCTTAAGGGCGGCGAGACCGTCGTCACCGACGGTCAATTGCTGCTGTCGAACGGCACGCGCGTCAATCCGCGCAACGCAAAAGCCGCCGGCAGCTGATCCATGAACATCTCGGAAACCTGCATTCGCCGACCGGTGCTGACGACGCTGCTGACGGCGTCGCTGATCGTGTTCGGCGCCTTCGCCTACAGACTGCTGCCAGTGGCGGCGCTGCCGGCGGTGGATTTTCCGACCATTCAGATCACGGCGCAATTTCCGGGTGCCAGTCCGGAAACCATGGCGGCGTCGGTTGCCTCGCCGATCGAACGGCAACTGTCAACCATCTCCGGCATCTCGTCGATGACCTCGTCGTCGGCGCTCGGAATTGCGCAGATTACCATCCAGTTCGACCTCGGGCGCAATATTGACGGCGCCGCGCTCGATGTGCAGACCGCGCTGGCGACCGCGGCGCGCCTGTTGCCGATAGAAATGACCATACCGCCGTCATTTCGCAAGGTGAACCCCGGCGATTTCCCGGTGCTCTATGTCAGCCTGCGCTCCGACACCATGCCGCTGTCGACGGTTGACGAATACGCGGAGACCGTGCTGGCGCCGCAGCTCTCGCAACTGCCGGGCGTCGCCCAGGTGCTGGTTTATGGCGCGCAGAAATTTGCGGTTCGCGTCCAGGTCAATCCGGTGCAAGCGGCGGCCCGCAACATTTCGCTCGACGACGTGCGCAATGTCGTTGCCAAGACCAATTCGAGCACGCCGGTCGGCACACTGACAGGACCGAAGCAAAGCGTGACGCTGACCGCCACCAGCGCAATCGAGCACGCCGCCGACTATCGCGACGTCGTGGTCGCCTACCGCAACGGCGCTCCGATCAAGCTCAACGAGATTGCGCGCGTGATCGACAGCGTCGAGAACGACAAGGTCGCCACCTGGTACAACGATGCGCGCGCCATCGTGCTGGCGATCCAGCGCCAGCCCGACGGCAATACCGTCGAGGTCGTGGATCTGGTGCGCGCCAAGCTACCGGCCATGCGCGCGCAGGTGCCGCCGTCGGTCCAGATGGAGCCGCTGTTTGATCGCTCGATCTCGATCCGCGCGGCGGTGTCCAATGTGCAGGAAACGCTGGCGATCGCCATTTCGCTGGTGATCATGGTGATCTTCCTGTTCCTGCGCAAAGTGTCGGCCACCATCATTCCGGCCCTGGCGGTGCCGGTGTCGCTGATCGGCACCTGCGCGGCGATGTACGCCTTCGGCTTCTCCATCAACAATATGACGCTGCTGGCACTCACGCTGTCGGTCGGCTTCGTGGTCGACGACGCCATNNGTGATGCTGGAGAACATCGTGCGCCACATCGAGGGCGGCATGCGCCCGTTCGAGGCGGCGCTGAAAGGCTCGCGCGAAATCCGCTTCACCATCATGTCGATCACGTTCTCGCTGATCGCGGTGTTCATCCCGGTGCTGCTGATGGGCGGCATGGTCGGCCGCGTGTTCCGCGAATTCGCGGTGTCGATCTCGGTGGCGATCATCATTTCTGGCTTCGTTTCGCTCACGCTGACGCCGATGCTGTGCGCGCGTGTGCTGCGCAGTCATCACGGCGGTGAAAAACAGAACGTTGTGCTGCGCGCGTTCGAGCGCGTGTTCGAATACATGCTGCGCACCTACGAATGGACGCTCGACCGCGTGCTAACCTACAAGTCGATCATGCTGGGCATCACGGTGGCGACGCTGGCCGGAACGATCTGGCTCTATATCGTCGTCCCGAAAGGCTTCTTCCCGACCGAGGACACCGGTTACGTCATCGGCATCACCGAAGGCGCCACCGACATTTCATTCCCGGCCTTGTCCACGCTACAGCGCCAGGTCGCCGACATCGTGCGCGCCGACAAGGCGGTGTCCTATGTCAATTCCACGGTTGGCGCCGGCGGTCCAAATACCGTCGGCAACAGCGGACGCATGCTGGTAGCGCTCAAGCCGCGCAACGAGCGTGGCGAAAGCGCGAACCAGGTCATCGCGCGGCTACGCCAGAGCGCGAATGTCGTCTCCGGGATAGCGATCTTTTTTCAGTCGATCCAGAACATCAATCTGGGCGGCAAGCTTTCCAAGAGCCAATACCAGTACACGCTACAATCCAACGATACGGCGACGCTCTATCGGCTGGCGCCGGAACTGCGCGAAAAGATTTCCCGCATCCCCGGACTGCTCGATGTCACCACCGACCTTTACGTCAGGAATCCGCAGGTTACGATTCAGATCGACCGCGAGAAGGCGGCAGTCTATGGCGCCACCATCGATCAGGTGCGCCAGGAGCTCTATGACGCGTTCGGCGTGCGCCAGGTTGCGACCATTTACACGCCGGTGAACTACTATCAGGTCATTCTTGAGACCGCGCCGGAGTTTCAGGTCGGGCCGGACGATCTGGCGCGCGTCTATCTGAAGACCACCAACGGCACCACGGTGCCGCTGTCGGCGGTCACGCGCTTCGAGCGCACGGTCGGCCCGCTGCAGGTTAATCACCAGGGCCAGCAGCCGGCGGTGACGATCTCGTTCAATCTCGGGCCCGGCATGTCGCTCGGCCAGGCGGTCGACGCCATCCAGAATCTGGAGCGCGACGAGCGGCTGCCGGCCACCATCACCACCGGCTTCCAGGGCACCGCGCAGGTGTTCCAGGATTCACTGCGCGGGCAGGGCATTCTGATCCTGGCAGCGATCTTCGCCGCCTATGTTGTGCTCGGCATCCTGTATGAAAGCTTCATCCATCCGATCACCATCATCTCCGGCCTGCCGTCGGCCGGTATCGGCGCGATTTTGACGCTGATACTGTTCAAGATGGATTTGTCGGTGATCGCCATGATCGGAATTGTCATGCTGGTCGGTATCGTCAAGAAGAACGCCATCANNTTCCGTCCGATCATGATGACGACCTTCGCCGCCATCTTCGGCACGCTGCCGATCGCGCTCGGCACCGGCGCCGGCGCCGAATTGCGTCAGCCGCTCGGCGTCGCCGTGGTCGGCGGTCTCTGCCTTTCGCAGCTGCTCACGCTCTACATCACGCCGGTGATCTATCTCTACCTCGACCGCGTCGACCGTATGATCAAGCGCCGGATCGAGCCGCAACTGGAAGAAGTGCTGGAAGCCCCGCCCGCGGTGGCGGCGGAGTAGCGGCTACAGAGCGAAGCTGGTGCCGCAGCCGCAGGAGGCGGTGGCCTTCGGGTTTTTCACCTTGAACGAGGCGCCGATCAGGTCGTCGACGAAATCGATCTCGGAACCGGCCATATAATTGACCGAGACCGGGTCGATCAGCACCACGGCGCCTGCGCGGGCGATGACGATGTCGTCCTCGGCCTTGGCGCGCTCGACGCCGAACTTGTACTGGAAGCCGGAGCAGCCGCCGCCCTCCACGCTCACGCGCAGCATGGAACCGGCCGGCTCGCTTTTGAGGATCTCGCCGATCCGTCGCGCCGCGCGTTCGCTGACTGTGACGTTCACGTCCATCGATCGCCTTTAACACGTAATGGTATTGGCAGATGCCTTTTCTGATAGTTAAGTGCGCCGACCAGCGAGGTCAATGAGCCAATGGCGATCGAAACCGGGCGCGCGCGAGCCGCCTACGCCGCCGATCCGGCCTTGAGCCGGGGCCGGCGCTGGCCTGAGCCAGCCAGCCCGACCCGCAACGCGTTCCGGCGAGATTGTGATCGGATCATCCATTCCAGCGCGTTCCGGCGGCTGGCGCACAAGACGCAGGTGTTCGTCTATCACGAGGGCGACCACTACCGCACAAGGCTCACCCATACGCTGGAAGTGGCGCAAATCGCCCGCTCGCTGGCGCGTGCGCTCGGCTGCGATGAGGACCTGGCCGAGGCGCTGGCGCTCGCCCACGATCTCGGCCATCCGCCGTTCGGTCATGCCGGCGAGCGCGCGCTCGACGAAGCGCTCAGCCATTTCGGCGGTTTCGATCACAACGCGCAAGGCTTGCGCATCGTCACGGATTTGGAACGCCGCTACGCCGCCTTCGACGGGCTCAACCTCACCTGGGAGACGCTGGAAGGGCTCGTGAAGCACAACGGCCCGCTCACCGAACGCGCTGGCCAAGCGGTCGCGCGTTATCGCGAACGTGGCGTGCCGGCGGCGATCCTGGCCTACACGAAAATTCAGGACCTGGAGCTGTGGTCGCAGCCGAGCGCGGAGGCGCAGGTCGCCGCGCTGTCCGACGACATCGCTTATGACGCCCACGACATCGATGATGGCTTGCGCGCCGATTTGTTCACGCTCGGCGACATCGCCGCGGTGGCAATCATTGGCGACATCGTGCGCGAGATCGACGCGGCATTTCCCGCCCTCGAGCCGGCGCGCCGTGTGCACGAAGTGGTGCGCCGCCTGATCACCCGCATGATCGAAGACGTCATCGCCGAGACCGGCCGGCGCGCGGCGGCGCACAAACCCTCGGCGGCCGAAGTTCGCAAGGCCGTGGGGCCGCTGATTGCATTTTCGCCGGCCATGCAAAATGCCGACACCGCCATCAAGGGCTTTCTATACCCCCGCATGTACCGGCACGCGCGCGTCATGCGGGTGATGGATGACGCCGAAAAAGTCGTGCGCGACCTGTTCGCCCATTATGCCGAGACGCCCGCCGACCTGCCGGCCGAATGGGCGCACGCACCCGCGCTCACCGACGAGAGCGCCCGCGCGCGCCACATCGCCGACTACATCGCCGGCATGACCGACCGCTACGCGCTGGTCGAGCACGCGAAGTATTTCAAGGCGACGCCGGAGTTGCGGTGAGGGGCGGCAGCAAACAGTCGAGACTTGGTCAGACTGGTCCGTTTTCGCAGAAATATTTCGGAGCGATAACGGACTGTCCGGCTAGTTCTTTCTAAACTGGATATCGACGTCTTTAGAGTAACCGCAGCCCGCACATTCAAACGTTCGCAGATCGTGTCCCGCTGCCGCGGGCTCAATACGAACCAGTTGAATGTCTTGTCTGCACTGGGGACAAGCCGGAGTTAGCAGGAGGGTTGGTAATCTCAGAATAGGCAGTGATGTTGCCAAATGGCTACCCTCATCCATTGCGGCTGAAGCAAATTATGCCTCGCCATCATCGAATCAAATTTCTACTGTGGTCATCGGTATGTGCTGTTCGCTGCTACAAGTCGAGCGCCTTAGTCACGAATTGTTTCAGGTTCGACGAGAGTCCGGGCGGTCGGACTGGCTGCAATCCGCGCATGTACCGGCACGAGCGCGTGATGCGCGTGGCGCATCGCCGACATCGCCGGCGTGACCGACCGCTACGCGCTGATCGAGCACGCCAAGTATTTCAAGGCGATGCCGGAGTTATGGTAGCCGCCGCATCCGGGGCACGCAGCCAGCCAAATTGCTCTTTCATGACGTGTTGCGTGTCGGAGGTATACCGTGGCGATTTTCAACGCCATCGCCCCAAAAAAGAATTGGCGCGCTGCTGAAATATCGAAAATGCGGAATAAATTGTTCGTACCGGAATAATTATTCCGTGAATATTTTCATGCTTTGCATTCCCTCGCTCCGAAGTTGGTCGGGCGAAAGGAAATCATATGCGCATCCTCGTCGAGCCTCCGCCCTCGTCGTGCTGCGAATTCTGCGGTGGCGAGTTACGGCTCAAGCTGATTGAGTCAGCCAATCCTGCCATTGGCATGGACCATGAATTGTTCGTCTGCGTAAACTGCGAACGTGAGCAGTTATATCTCGTGAGCCATCATAACCGGACCCACAAGGTGGCCTAGCCAACGAATAGCTCCGCCACACTCCGACCAAGTCGATCCGCTTAACCGCGCGGCGATGTGGCAGTGCCGTAGGCTGGGCTGTGCGTGGCCGGCCTTGCGTGCCCGCCCCATCGGCCAATATCCTGCTGCGGCATGGCGGTCTATCTGGCTTCGGACGAATCCGCGATCACCACCGGTCAGGTTTTGTCGGTCGATAGCGGGGCGACGATTTGCTAGCGGCATGCCGACTACATCGCAGTCAAGACCGACCGCTACGCGCTGGTGGAGCACGCGAGGCATTTTCCGGCTTTGTGGCTACCTCAGTGGAACAACCAGTCCACTCCCACCTTAGCGGTGTGCCCGCTCCATCCGGTTTGTGCTGTATTGTCGCCGGTAAAGCCAGGCGCGCGGGGGAAAACGTACATCTGTTCCGGAAGATTGACCCACAGGTATTCGAATTTCAGAGAGGCATTGTCGAGAAACGCCCATTGAGTTCCGGCACCCAGCGCGTATCCGTAATGCACGTGCTCATCACTCGTCTGGAACGGTGGGGATACCGAACCGCCGGGATGGTATTGGTTCACCGTCGAGTTCAGGTGAGCCGCGGCAAGCCCACCCGTTAGATAGACCAGGTTACGATCCCACGCGAAGCCCAAGCGACCGCGCAACGTAGCAAGGTAATCAAGCCGTAAGGTGATCGCCGCATCGATATAATTGTCGGTCTGCTTGACGTCCGCCGCCGCGATATCGGCCTCCACACCGACCAGCCAATTCGCAGGCAGTCGTAGCCAATCGCTATGCCGCCGAGCGGACCATTCACCGGCTGATGCGGATAGTCGGGCGCGGTTCCAGACCATTGGCCGAGCGCATAGCCCGAGAAGACGCCGACGTGAATACCACTCCAGTCGACTGGCGATACTGAGCGGCGGTCGGGTGCCGGCGCAACTGGCGCCTTGCTGGCCATTGCGTAAGTCGCCGTTGACGGGAGCGGAGCCGCCGGTGCCGCAGGCACCGCAGGGAAAATTCCACCACCCTTTTGACTCACCCCCCAAAATCCCTTACCCGCACCCATCATGCCCGCCGCGCCCGCGCCCCAACACCTGTTCTCCGACATGCTCGATCGCGTGCAAGGCGCGACCCTATCCGTGACTGGTGCGGGTTATGACTGCTCCCGTATCGTGGTCGAGCCGCCGCGCGATCCCACGCATGGCGACATGGCGACCAACGCCGCCATGGTGCTGGCCAAGGATGCCGGCAAGAAGCCGCGCGAACTGGCCGAGGCCATCGCCGAAAAACTGCGCGCCGACGATAAGATCGCATCCGTCGACGTGGCGGGCGCGGGCTTCATCAATCTGACCCTCAAGCCGCAGGTGTGGGCCGAAGAGCTGCGCGTCGTGCTGGAGGCGGGCGCGGATTACGGGCGAAGCCGAATCGGCGGGGGCGAGAAGATCAATGTCGAATATGTCTCGGCCAATCCGACCGGCCCGATGCATGTCGGGCACGGCCGCGGCGCGGTGTTCGGCGATGCGCTGGCCAATCTGCTGGCCTTTGCCGGCTTCGAGGTGACACGCGAATATTACATCAACGATGCCGGCGCGCAGGTCGACGTGCTGGCGCGCTCGGCGTTCCTGCGCTACCGCGAAGCGCTGGGCGAGAACATCGGCGTGATGCCGGACGGGCTTTATCCCGGCGACTATCTCGTGCCGGTCGGCGCTGCGCTTGCCGCTGAGCATGGCCCCGCGCTGAGCGCTAAGCGTGAATCCGAATGGCTGCCGATCATGCGCACCAAGGCCATCGGCATGATGATGGACATGATCCGCGACGATCTTGGCCAGCTCGGCGTGCGGCACGACGTGTTTTTTTCCGAGCGCTCGCTGATCGAGGGCGGCGCCAACAAAGTCGGCGACACCATCGAGAGTTTGCGCAAAAGCGGAGAGGTCTATGAGGGTCGCCTGCCGCCGCCGAAGGGCGGCAACCTCGAGGATTGGGAAGACCGCGAGCAGACGCTGTTCCGCTCGACCGATTTCGGCGACGACGTCGACCGGCCGCTGAAGAAATCCGACGGCAGCTACACTTATTTCGCTTCCGACATCGCCTATCACAAGTCCAAGTTCGACCGTGGCTTCCGCAACCTGATTGACGTCTGGGGCGCCGATCACGGCGGCTATATCAAACGCATGCAGGCGGCGGTGCAGGCGGTGAGCGGAGGCAAAGCCGAGCTGGACGTGAAGCTAGTGCAGCTTGTGCGGCTGTTGCGCGCGGGCGAGCCGGTGAAAATGTCGAAGCGCTCGGGCGAATTCGTCACGCTGCGCGAAGTCGTCGACGAAGTCGGCAAAGATGCGGTGCGCTTCGACATGCTCTACCGCAAGAACGACGCCGTACTCGACTTTGATCTGGCCAAAGTAATCGAACATAGCCGGGAGAACCCGGTGTTCTACGTGCAATACGGCCATGCTCGCGGCGAGTCCGTGTTCCGCAATGCGCGCGTCGAGATGCCCGATCTCCCGGCCGCGGCCCCTGAGCGTGCGCGCTGGCTCAAAGACGCGAGGCTCGACCGGCTCAGCGATTCCGGCGAGCTGTCCATCCTGCGCCGGATCGCGCTTTACCCGCGCCTCGTCGAGGCCGCGGCGCAGGCCCATGAGCCGCACCGGGTTGCATTCTATCTCTATGAATTAGCAAGCGAATTCCACGCACATTGGACGCGGGGGAAAGACTTGCCTCATTTACGCTTCATTATCCAGAATGATCCAGAAACGACAGCGGCGCGGCTCGCACTTGTGCAGGGGATCGTTACAATCCTCGCCTCGGGGCTAGCGGTGCTCGGGGTCGCAGCGCCGAAAGAAATGCGGTAATTCTTGTTCAGCGAACCGCATTTGACGCAGGTTCGCGAGTAGAGCGGCGAGGGCGCACTCAATAACCGGGGACCGAATGGCGGACGACCAGAACCAGAGACCCTATCGTTCGAACGAAACGCTGCCGCGCGCCACGCCGGCCGCCTCCGCCGCTTCCGGCAGTGATCCGCTCGCCGAGCTCGCCCGCCTGATCGGACAAAACGATCCGTTTGCCGAATTTGGTCGGGCTAACGCGCGCCGTGCCGCTGCGCCGCCGCCCACGGTCAACTGGTCCGCCCCACCGGCCCCGCTGGCTGCGCCGGCCGCGCAACCATCGGCGCCGGAAGCGCCGCTTTATGGCGCCCCCGACGGCTTTCGCTATCAAGACGAAGCCGAGACGGCCGGCCATCCGGCAGCCGATACCGGCGGCTTTGACCCGGACCCAAATCATCCGAGCAACGCCCAGCTCGCGGGCGAGGAAGAGGACTTCTACGACGATGTCCCGCCCGCCAAACGGCGCATGGGCATCATGGCAATCGCCGCCGTATTTGCGCTGGCGCTGATCGGCACCGCCGGCGCCTTCGGCTATCGCGCGCTATTCGCCACGTCGGGGCCGAGCCAGCCACCGCCGGTGATCAAGGCCGATATCGCGCCGAGCAAGATCGTGCCGGTGACCGCCAGCAAGGCGCCCAACAAGGTTATCACCGATCGGGTTGCTGACCACGCGCAGGACGAAAAGCTCGTATCGCGCGAAGAACAGCCGGTCGAGATGAAGGACAAGCCGGCCGCCGCGCCGCCACCGCAGGCGCAAGGCAGCGCCCCAGCGGCACTTGGCAGCGGAGTCCTTTCAAGCGAGCCGAAGAAAATCCGCACCATCGCCATCCGTCCCGATCAGCCCGGGTTGGGCGATAACCAACCGGTGGGGGCCACCGCCACCGCGCCGGCTCCTCCGCCACCGCAGACACGGATGGCGCCCGCACCGACCGCACCGACGGCACCGCCTGCACAGGTCGTCAGCAATCCTCCCGTTGCGGCCAATCCGGAACCGCCGTCGCGTCAGAGCGAGACGCGCGCCGTTGCGCCGGCGCCTCGCACCACGGCGTCGTCCGGCACCGCGCCGCTCTCGCTGAGCCCGGACGCGTCCGCCGCCCTGGGCGCGCGGGCTCCCATGCGCACCGCGGCGGTGGCCGCGCCGGCGCCGATCGCGCGGGCAGCCAAGCCTGCTGCAGCCGCCAGCGGCAGCTATGCGGTGCAGTTATCCTCGCAGCGTAGCGAAGCCGATGCACAGGCCGCGTTCCGCAGCTTGCAGGCCAAATTCCCCAACCAACTCGGCGGCCGGCAGGCGCTGATCCACAAAGTGGAGCTGGGCGACAAGGGCACCTATTATCGCGCCATGGTCGGCCCCTTCGCCAACGCCAATGAGGCGAGCGAGCTGTGCAGCGGCCTCAAGGCGGCCGGCGGACAGTGCATCATCCAAAGAAATTAGCGCGCCTTTACTTGAACTTACGGCGGGCGCGGGCTAATCCGCGCCGATGGCGGCGCGCGCATTCATCACCGGATTGAGCGGGCTTAACGTCTCCGCCAATGAGCGCGCGTTTCTCCGCGAGGCCCAGCCCTGGGGCCTGATCATCTTCAAGCGAAACGTGAATATACCACAGCAAGTAACTGAACTAACTAAGTCATTTCGCGACGCGGTTGGCTGGGCAGCGCCCGTGCTGGTGGACCAGGAAGGCGGCCGGGTGCAGCGGCTTGGACCGCCGCACTGGCCGATTTTTCCGCCCGGCGCCCGCTATGGCGCGATCTACGATCGCGACGCGGCCTCTGGCCTGGCTGCTGCTCGGCTCGGAGGTCACTTGATCGCGGCAGAGCTCAGTGTTCTTGGGATAGACGTTGACTGCCTTCCTCTGGCCGATGTTCTGGCCCCCGGCGGCGACCCGGTGATCGGCGACCGCGCCTATGGAACCGAGCCCGGCAAGGTCGCCGCCATCGCCGGGGCGATCGCGCAAGGCCTGCTGGCCGGCGGCGTTCTGCCGGTGCTCAAGCACCTGCCCGGGCATGGCCGCGCCAGCGTGGACAGCCACGCCAAATTGCCAGTGGTCGATACCGACCGGGCCACCCTGGAATCAACCGATTTTGCCGCCTTCCGGCCCTTGGCCTCCCTGCCGCTCGGCATGACCGCCCATGTTGTGTTTTCTGCCATCGACCCCGTCGCGCCGGCCACAACTTCGGTCACAATGGTGCGCGAAGTGATTCGCGGGTTTATTGGATTCCGGGGCCTGCTGATGAGCGACGACGTCTCGATGAAGGCGCTGTCCGGCACGATCGCGGAGCGCAGCCGCGCCGCGTTTGCCGCCGGCTGCGACGTCGTGCTCCACTGCAACGGCGACCTCAACGAGATGAGTGCGGTGGCCTCCCAGGCGCCGGAGCTCAAAGGCGAAGCGGCCAAGCGCGCCGAGGCCGCGCTGGCGCAGCGCAAGGCGCCGGAAGAATTCGACGTGGATGCCGCGCGCAAGATTTTTGCGCAGATGGTGGACGCCGAACAGTCGCAACGGAAGACCGGTTCATGAACGCGGAAGAATTCGACACCACGCTGGAAGCCGATCGCGGCATCACCGAGCCGGCGATGATCGTGGACGTGGAGGGCTTCGAGGGCCCGCTCGATCTTTTGCTCGCGCTGGCGCGCACGCAGAAAGTCGACTTGGCGAAGATTTCGATCCTGGCGTTGGCCGATCAGTATCTCCAGTTCATCGACAAGGCGCGGCAATTGCGCCTCGAACTGGCCGCCGATTATCTGGTGATGGCGGCCTGGCTGGCCTATTTGAAATCCCGTCTGCTGCTGCCGGAATCGGCGCCGGGCGAGGGGCCGAGCGCGGAGGACATGGCGCTGGCGCTGGCCTATCGCTTGCGCCGGCTGGAAGCATTCCGCGACGTGGCGACCCGCCTGATGGGGCGGCCGCAGCTCAACCGCGACGTTTTCGCGCGCGGCGCGCCCGAGCCGATCGACGAGATCAAGCAGCCGGAATGGACCGCGACGCTGTACGATCTGCTCAGTGCCTATGCCACGCAACGCGCACGCAGCGCGCTCTCGCGCGTGCGTTTCAAAAAACGCACGGTGTGGTCGCTGGCGGAAGCGCGCGCCGCGCTCGAGCGGTTGATCGGCATGTCGACCGACTGGTCGCGCATCGACGCGTTCCTGATTTCCTACGTGGTCGAGCCGGCGCTGGCGGCCACGGTGATGGCGTCCTCGTTCGCCTCCGCGCTCGAATTGGTGCGCGAAGGGATCGCCGAGATTCATCAGAAAGAGTCGTTCGCGCCGATCTACATGCGCAAGCGGGTCGGTGGGAATGGAAGTGCTGCGACGCATGACGCGCAAGAAAACGCATAAGGAGAGAGAGTCGATGCCGAGCGTGGCCAAGAAGCTCGTTATTGTGCAAAACAACGACGCGGCGGCCGCGGAGCCGGTTGCCGCGCCCGCGGCGGAAGCGGCCGTGCGGCCGGAAGAACTGCGGCTGCTCGAAGCCCTGCTGTTCGCCGCCGGTCAGCCGCTCGATGAGGCGACGCTGGCGCGCCGGCTGCCCAACGACGTCGACGTGAAGGACGCGCTGGCGCAGCTCAAGGCCGAATACGCCACGCGCGGCGTCAATCTGGTGCGCGTCGGCCGGAAATGGATGTTCCGCACCGCCGACGATTTGTCCTGGCTGCTCACCAATGAGACGGTGGAGACGCGCAAGCTCTCGCGCGCGGCGGTCGAGACGCTCGCCATCATCGCCTATCACCAGCCGGTCACCCGCGCCGAAATCGAGGAAATCCGCGGCGTGGTGGCGGCGGCCGGCACGCTCGACGTGCTGCTGCGCACCGGCTGGATCCGTCCGCGCGGACGGCGCAAGGCGCCGGGGCGGCCGATCACTTATGGCACCACCGAGCAGTTCCTCACCCATTTCGGGCTGGAGGAGGTGGGCGATCTGCCCGGTCTCGACGAGCTCAAGGGTGCCGGCCTGCTCGAAGGCAATCTGCCGCCGGGCTTCGCGGTGCCGATGCCGTCCGACGAGACCACCTTGCGCGACGACGAGGATCCGCTGGAGCCGGGCGATCTTGACTTAGGGTTAGCGCCGCCGTCCTCGCGCAGCGAGACGTAAAGCCCCGGAACCTAAGGTAAATATCGCCGCCGCGGCGACATGGAGGCCTCATTACAAAGGCCCGAAGTCCTTGTTTTTGCCGCTTCCGGAGCCTAGTTTCACACTCAAATCACGGGCGGGGCGCGTACGAAGCCGCCGCAGCGGAGGGTTCGCCAATGGGTTCCTTAAGTATCTGGCACTGGATGATCGTCATCGTCGTGGTGATGCTTATGTTCGGCGGCCGCGGAAAGATTTCCTCGCTGATGGGCGATTTCGCTCAAGGGATAAAGGCGTTCAAAAAGGGCATGTCGGAGGACGACAAGGCGGCGGAGGCCAAGCCCGAGCCGGCCAAGACCATCGATCACGAGGCCGCCGGCGCAACGCCGAAGACGGAAACCGAGCGGCGCGCCGAGGGCGCGCGCTCTTAACGGCGCATGCAGCCGCAGTTTGGTCTGACGGGCGGTAGTATTTTTGCTTGCGCATGATCTTGTCCGANNCTTTTCGGGATCATGCGCTGGAGTTGATCTATCCATGTTCAGTCTTGGTTGGGGCGAGATCGTCGTCATCGGCATCGTCGCGCTGATCGCGATCGGGCCGAAGGAGCTGCCGACCGTCCTGCGCACGCTCGGCCAGTGGATGGGCAAGGTCCGCCGCATGGCCAACGAATTCCAGGGCCAGTTCCAGGAAGCGCTGCGCGAGGCCGAGTTCGCCGACCTGAAGAAGCACGCCGACGATATCTCAAGCTCGGTCGCCGAATTCTCCAACATCAATCCGCTCGCCGACGCGCAGAAAGACATGGAGCGCGCCTTCGAAGAAACGCCGGCGGTCGCTGCCGATGCGCCGGCCGCGCCGCTAGCCGACGCCGCCAGCGCCACGCCGGCGGTTCCGTCCGAACCGGAGCTGCCGCTACAGCTGCCGGCGATCGAGGTGCCGCTGCCGGAGGAGCCGGCCGCCCTCACAAGTGCAGACTTCGCGCCGCCCGCACCGGCCGAGCCGCCGCCCGCCAAAAAGGCCGGGAGCGGCGCATGAGCCAAGCATGAGCCAAGAATGAGTCAAGAGGACATCGAGGCCACCAAGGCGCCCTTGCTCGAGCACCTGATCGAACTGCGCTCGCGGCTGATCAAGGCGGTGCTCGCCTTCGCCGTGATGTTCGCGCTCTGCTTCGTGTTCGCCAAGGACATCTACAATATCCTGGTCTGGCCGTTCGTCTGGGTGGCGGGGCCGGAAAATTCCAAATTCATCTACACCGCGCTGCTGGAATATTTCATCACGCAATTGAAGCTGGCGATGTTCGGCGCCGCCTTCCTGTCGTTTCCGGTGGTGGCGGCGCAGATCTACATGTTCGTGGCGCCCGGGCTCTACCGCAACGAACGCAAGGCGTTCCTGCCTTACCTGATCGCGACGCCGTTCTTCTTCGCGCTCGGCGCGGCGGTGGTCTATTTCCTGGTGCTGCCGATGTTGATCCGGTTTTCGCTCGGCATGCAGCAGCCGGGCACCGCGAACGAGGCGTCGATCGCGCTGCTGCCCAAGGTGGGCGAATATCTCTCGCTGATGATGACGCTGGTGCTCGCCTTCGGCGTGGCGTTCCANNACGCCGCCCGACGTGCTCAGCCAGATGTCGCTCGCGGTGCCGCTGATGCTGCTGTACGAAGGCTCGATCTGGTCGGTGCGCATCGTGGAGAAGAAGGCGAAGGCCGAGGACGCCAAGGATGCCGAGAAGGCGGCGGCCGAGGCGGCCGCGGCCAAGCCGGCGGAGTAATTTACGGCCGCGCGGCAACCGCTCTTTCCCTCTCCCGCAAGGGGAGAGGGGAAGCGCGCCGCCCTTACTTTCCCAACCCGCCGATTCCGACTAAGAAGCCCCCATGTACGACATCAAATGGATTCGCGAGCATCCGGACGCCTTCGACCGCGGGCTGACGCGGCGCGCCTTGCAGCCGCTGTCGGGCAAGCTGCTGGCGCTCGACGAAAAGCGGCGGGCGGCGATCACCAAATACGAGCAGGCGCAGGCGCGCCGCAATGCGGCGTCGAAGGAAATCGGCGAGGCCAAAAAGAAAAAGGACGAGGCCGCAGCGCTTAAGCTGATGGCCGAGGTGAACGAGCTTAAAGTCACGCTGCCTGCGTTGGAGGCCGAGCAGAAAAAACTTGGCGACGAGCTCGCCAAGGAGCTGGCGCAAATTCCCAACATGCCGCTCGACGACGTGCCGGACGGCACGGATGCCGGCGGCAATGTCGAGCATCATCAGTCCGGCAAGAAGCGCGACTATGCGTTCAAGCCCAAGCAGCATTTCGAACTGGGCGAAGCGCTCGGCCAGATGGATTTCGAACTGGCGGCGAAATTATCCGGCGCCCGCTTTGTCGTTTTGCAGAAAGGCTTGGCGCGCATGGAACGCGCGCTCGGGCAATTCATGCTCGATCTGCATACCGGCGAGAAGCACGGATATACCGAAGTCAACCCGCCGCTCATGGTGCGCGACGCTGCAATGTTTGGGACAGGTCAACTTCCAAAATTTAAAGAGGACCAATTCTTTTCGACAGAAATGAATTGGCGGACCACTCGGCTAAATGAGATTTTGAGTCCGCTGGAGCAGGAAATCGCAAACCGAAAGCAAAATACAAAAAAGGTAATTGATGATCTGATCGAGGAAGCCGAGACGAAAGAGCAATTTTGGCTCATCCCCACCGCCGAAGTGCCGCTCACCAATCTGGTGCGCGAGTCCATTGTCGAGGAAGACAAATTGCCGATACGGCTGACCGCCTGCACGCCGTGCTTCCGCGCCGAAGCCGGCGCGGCGGGAAAAGACACGCGCGGCATGATCCGTCAGCACCAGTTCACCAAGGTCGAACTGGTTTCGATCACCACGCCGGAAAAATCGAAAGAAGAACACGAGCGCATGCTGGCCTGCGCCGAAGAGGTGCTCAAGAAGCTCGATCTGCATTACCGCGTGGTCACGCTCTGCACCGGCGACATGGGTTTCGCCGCGCAGAAGACCTACGACATCGAGGTCTGGCTGCCGGGCCAGGCCATGTATCGCGAGATTTCGTCGTGCTCGAACTGCGGCGAGTTCCAGGCGCGCCGCATGAACGCGCGCTACCGCAGCAAAGACGGCGTGCGCCACGTCCACACGCTCAACGGCTCCGGCGTCGCGGTCGGCCGCGCGCTGATCGCGGTGATGGAGACCTATCAGGACGATCAAGGCGCGATCGTGGTGCCCGAGGCGCTCAAGCCCTATATGGGCGGCGTGAGCAAGATAGCGAGCAGCGAGTAGCGAATAGGATGGCGCCTTTACTATTCGCCATTCGCTATTCGCCATTCGCCATTCGCTCTACCAAGCGATAGAACCACTCCATGCGCATCCTCATCACCAACGACGACGGCATCCACGCGCCGGGCCTCGAGGCCTGCGAAAAAATCGCGCGCAAACTGTCGGACGAGATCTGGATCGTGGCGCCGGAAAGCGACCAGTCCGGCGTGTCGCATTCATTGTCGCTCAACGACCCGCTGCGCCTGCGCGAAGTGGCCGAGCGGCATTTCGCGGTCAAGGGCACGCCGACCGATTGCGTGATCATGGGCGCGCGCCATCTGATGAAAGAGATGCCCGACCTGGTGCTGTCCGGCGTCAACCGCGGCCGCAATGCCGCCGAGGACGTGACCTATTCGGGCACCGTCGCCGGCGCCATGGAAGGTACCGTGCTCGGCATTCCGTCGTTCTCGCTCTCGCAGGCTTATGCTGTCTCGACCCGGCACACGCCGCACTGGGAGACCGCGATCAAATTCGCACCCGATCTGATCCGCCGCGTGCTCAAGACCGGCATGCCGCGCGACGTGCTGGTCAATGTCAATTTTCCAGATTGCCCGCCGGATGAAGTCGCCGGCATCGCCATCGTCACCCAAGGCAAACGCGACCAGGAGCTGCTGCGGATCGACGCGCGCCACGACGGGCGCGGCAATCCGTATTACTGGATCGCCTTCGGCCGCGGCGGCATTGCCGGAGCGGCGGCCGGCAGCGATCTCGCCGCGCTCAACGACAAGCGCATCGCGATCACGCCGTTGCGGCTCGACATGACCGACGCGCCGTTCATGACGAAACTGGCGGATGTTTTCGGTTAAGTGGCGGCGAGCAATTCGTCGAGCGCGGCTTTGAGCTGATCGATCTGGAACGGTTTCTGCAGCGCCGGACGATCGTGATAGGGCTCGGTCAGGCTGCGCTCGCCATAGCCGGTGACGAACACGAACGGCAGGCCGCGCTTGGCCAGAATCTCCGCGACCGGATAGATCTCCTGGCCGTCGAGATTGACGTCGAGAATGGCGGCGTTGAAATCGCCGCTGGCCGCGAGTTCGCTCGCCTCGGCGATGGTGCCGACCGCCGCGGCCACCTCGTAGCCGAGGTCGGCGAGCATGTCCTCCAGCAGCATGCGGATCAGATATTCATCCTCGACCACGAGAAGGCGTGGCACCGCTCGCGAGGCATCGCTCATCACCGGCTCCCGGTTCACAACTGTATCCCGGCAAGCTTACATGAATCACCGGCAAACGTGCTAAATTTGCGGCGAAAGGGGTAAGCCGTGCCGAACCAACCGCGCGACGCACAAGCCGAAGAACACATGGAATTCCTGCTGACGCTGCGGCGGCGCGGCATCGGCGACCAGGCGGTGCTGCGGGCCATGGACGAGGTGCCGCGCGGACAGTTCGTCGAGCCGGAATTCGCCGAGCGCGCCTATGCCGACCATGCGCTGCCGATCGAATGCGGGCAGACCATCAGCCAGCCCTATGTGGTGGCCTATATGACCGAGCAGCTGGCGTTGCGGCCGCATCATCGCGTGCTCGAGGTAGGCACCGGCTCGGGCTATCAGGCCGCGGTGCTCTCGCGCCTGGCGCGCGAGGTGGTGAGCATCGAGCGCTATCGCACGCTCGCCGAGCAGGCGAGGGTCCGCCTGCGCGCGCTCGGCTACGACAATGTGGAGGTCGTGACCGGCGACGGCTTTGCCGGCGTGCCGGGCAAGGCGCCGTATGACCGCATCATCGTCACCGCCGCCGCAGAGCAGGTGCCGCAGACCCTGATCGATCAGCTCGGCGATGACGGGGTGATGATTTTGCCGCTCGGGCCGCACGGCGGATCGCAACACATTATCAAGCTTACCAAATCGCAAACGGGCATCGCCCGGGAAAACCTGATTGCGGTGCGTTTCGTGCCGTTATTGCCGGGGCAGGCGCAGGAACTGTGAAATTTGTACGTTGCGCATGATCGTATCCGAAAACCGGTGCCCACTTTTCGGGATCACGCGCCGGCTGTGACATTTTTGCCGAACTCAAATGCATCGGCAACGATCTGGTAATTCTTAAAACCTTATTTACTCGCAAATGGTTTATTTCGAACGCAATTTATCTTGTGTATGAGTGAGTAACCACATGCCGCGCATCAACGTGCCGTCTCGCTCGCATTTTTGGCCGCACGTTGCAGTCCTCGCGCTGGTGGGCATTGCCGCCGCCGGTTGTTCGGATAGCTCACGCTTCGACTCCAACCCATACGCCTCCAACCGCAACGCCCGCCAGCAAGAGACGACCGGCTCGATCGCGTCGCGCCCGGCGTCTAGCGGCCATGTTGAATCGCAGCCGCTGCCGGCGCCGAGCCGTCCCACCACGGTCGCCAGCACGGGCGGCGTCGCCACCGGCGCACAGGGCCTGGGCGCATACCGCCCCGGCACGTCCGACGTCACCGGATCGGTGCCCGCGCGTCCAGCGCCTGCGCCAACCGGGCATTGGACCTGGGACGGCGGCTCGCCGGTGACGGTCAGTTCCGGCGAAACGATTGAGAGCATCGCGCGCAAATACGGCGTGCCGGCATCCGCCATCATGCAGACCAACGGCTTCCGCGAAGGAGCGGTGCTCAGGCCGGGCCAGCGCGTGGTCATTCCGCGCTACGTCACGGCCAGTGCAAGCCAGGCGGCGGCTGCGCCGCAAAGTTCGGTCGCGCCGCGCGCCGCCGACAACGTGCATATCGTCGAGCCCGGCGAAAGCATGTTGGGGATCGCGCACAAACACGGCGTTACGATCACGGCTTTGGCGCGCGCCAACAACATCCAGCCCTATGCCAAGATCAGCATCGGCGACCGCCTCACTATTCCGGGTGGCCGCCACGTGGCCGAGCGCCAGACGTCGGCGCCGCAGGTGGCGCCGCCGCGCACGGCGGCGGTCGAGAAGGTCGCCAGCGCGCCGGCCCAGAGTGCGCGCGTCGCCACGCCCGAACACCAGACCACCGAGAGCGTGACCCAGACCGCGGAAGCGGCCGGCAGCATGCCGTCGTTCCGCTGGCCGGTGAAGGGCCGCATCATCGCCGGCTTCGGCCCGCGCCCGAACGGCGCGCAGAACGACGGCATCAATCTGGCTGTGCCGGAAGGCACGCCGATCAAGGCCGCCGATGACGGCGTCGTCGCCTACGCGGGCAATGAATTGAAGGGCTACGGCAACCTGATTTTGATCCGCCACGCCAACGGCTTCGTGTCGGCCTATGCCAACGCCAGCGAACTCATGGTCAAGCGTGGCGACACCATCAAGCGCGGGCAGGTGATAGCGCATGCCGGGCAGACCGGCAACGTGACCTCGCCGCAACTGCATTTCGAGATCCGCAAGGGTTCGACCCCGGTCGATCCGACCAAGTATCTCGGCGGGGCGTAAGACGAAGGCGCGTAGTCGTAAAACATTCAGCCCGCACGTCCATTCTAGGTCGGCTCTTACCTCAAAAGCGGACAGTCATTGGCACGGTCCGTAAGTCCGCTTTGTGCCGATAGTGTTGATAAAGTCCTCAGCGAGCCGCTAGAACGCAACAATCAAATCCGAACAGCGATCTGTTTGAATCGAAAACGCGTACGCGGCGCCGATTTTGAATCAATGTTGCGCGTTCGAGCCCATAAAATCGTTTTTCGACACTATCTGCCCGGAGCAGACATCGCGCTTGTTGTTCAATTGACAGACGATGCCGGCTTGCAGGACTAAAAAAAGGCCACCGAGGGCTGTTGTGCAGCACTTAGCGGCCGTGCATGAATGCGGTGTGTCGATTGTTGCAAGCCCGATCATTCTCACCATTCTAGGAGATTTGAAATGGTCCTCACCGTCGCTCACATCACGCCGCTCGTCGCTCTTATCGCCGGTATTTTGATCCTGATCCTTCCAAGGCTGTTGAACTATATCGTCGCCCTCTACCTCATCGTGGTAGGCTTGATCGGGCTCAACGGCATCTACCATTTCATACAGTAAAGCAGGTTAGTATTTTCACTACGTCCGCCAGCTTAAGGCAAAGGCTGTCATGGCCGAGCTGAAATCAGCGGCATAACCCCGATGCGGCTCAGGCTTGCCGCGTCGTCCAGACCCAAGGCGCGTCCTTTGGCGCCCCGGTCGATGCCGAGACCAGCCGGCGCCGGGGTTGCTTTAAGCGACTGCGTAAGAGCAACTGTTAGCCCCCTGTGAGCAGCACGGGGTGTCCCGTTTGCTGTTCATAAGGTCCGCTCTACCCCTTGGATGAAAGTTAACCCGATAGCATCCTTCGGGTTGTGAGTCGTCTCTCGCCATGTGGAGGCTCCCATGAATGTGATCCCCTTGATCATCTATGCTGCTGAGTTGGCTTTAGCCGCGATCATCCTATTTTACGTCGTCGAAATGTTGACAATGCCCGCGAACATGAAGCGGGTCTGTCAGGGTCTGATTGTTCTGATCGCCATCCTGTCGGTGATTGGAGTGCTGCTTGGCTCTGCTCCGCCACCGGCATCACATGTCGGACCGTTAGCACCGAACTCACCGAGTAATCCCAGCATGGTCCGGTGATGACACCATCAAGCGCGGGCAGGCGATCGCGCATGCCGGGCAGACCGGCAATGTGACCTCGCCACCACTGCATTTCGAAATCCGCAAGGGCTCGACCCCGGTCGATCCGACCACGTATCTCGGCGGAGCGTAAGACGAGCGAATAGGGAATGGCGAATAGGGATTCCAGATTAATCTCTACTCGCTACTCGCCATTCGCCCCTTTCAATCCTTCATCTTCACGCCGAGCCGTCCGGCCAGGTCCTGCACGAACTGCCAGGCCACGCGGCCGGAGCGCGAGCCGCGCGTGGTCGACCATTCCAGCGCATCGTGTTGCAGCGTTTCACCGCGCGCCGGAATCTTGTAGTGCGCGACATAGCTCTCGACCATCGCGAGGTATTCGTCCTGGCTGCAGCGGTGAAAGCCGAGCCAGAGCCCGAAGCGGTCGGACAGCGACACTTTCTCCTCGACCGCTTCGCCCGGGTTGATCGCGGTCGAGCGCTCGTTCTCCATCATGTCGCGCGACATCAAATGGCGGCGGTTCGACGTGGCATAAAAAATAGCATTATCCGGCCGGCCCTCGATGCCGCCTTCCAGCAGCGCCTTGAGCGACTTGTAGGTGGTGTCCTCGGTGTCGAACGAGAGGTCGTCGCAGAACACGATGAAGCGGTACTGCGAGCCGCGAATAAGCGCCATCAGGTCCGGCAGACTCTGGATGTCCTCGCGGTGGATTTCGATCAGCTTGAGCGGGGCGCTCTTGGTCTGGCGGGCGAGCGTGGCGTTGACGCCGGCATGCGCCGCCTTCACCAGCGACGATTTGCCCATGCCGCGCGCGCCCCACAGCAGCGCGTTATTGGCCGGCAGGCCTTTGGCGAAGCGCTCGGTATTCTCCACCAGCACGTCGCGCACGCGGTCGATGCCCTTGAGCAGCGACATCTCGACGCGGTTGACGTGCTTGACCGGCGCGAGCCGGCGTCCGTCCGGCTGCCAGATGAAGGCGTCGGCGCCGGCGAGGTCGGGCACCGGGGCACGTTGCGGCGCCAGCCGCTCGATCGCGTCGGCGATGCGCGCAAGCACGTCACTGCCGCCCGCCGCCCCAGCGGCGGAGGGTGCCTTGGCTTTGGACTTTTGCTGCGATTTGGACTTCGATTTGGCCATGGGGCGTGCTTTCGGAAATTGCGCTGCTCATCGCACCGTATCAATTCGGGTTGAATCAGAACTCAACCTAACATTTTGCTTACGCATGATCTTTTCCGAAAACNNTTTTCGGGATCATGCTCTAGCGGCCCGGCATTGCCCCCGCAAGCGGGCCGACGCGAAAACGGCCAAAAATGGCCGGTTTTGAGGGGTCTTGCGGCGTTGCAATTGGGGCTACGGCCGCTATAGTCCGCGCGAAATTACCTTTGATGCCGGGCCGGGGACGGTTGCCCGGCGTACTCCTCAAAACCACGCAAGGGATGCTTCGATGTTCATTTCGACGGCGTTTGCCCAAGGATCGCTGTTCGGCGGAGGGGCAGGCGGCGATAGCAGCAACATGATGATGTCGCTGCTGCCGTTCGCGCTGATATTCGTCATCATGTACTTCCTGATCCTGCGCCCGCAGCAGAAGCGGGTGAAGCAGCACGCGGAATTGGTCAAGAACGTCCGGCGCGGCGACATCGTCATCACCAATGGCGGGCTCGTCGGCAAGGTCACCAAGGTGATCGACGACGACCAGATCGAAATCGAGATCGCGGACAATGTGCGCATCCGCCAGATGCGGTCGATGATCACCGACGTTCGCGCCAAGGGTGAACCGGTGAAGGACGAGGCGGCGGCCGGCTGATCGCCGGGACCTCGCGTTTTTCAACCCTAGTTTTCCGGATTAAGTCGGGACGTCATGCTTTATTTCACGCGCTGGAAAGCGGCGGCGATTGTTCTCACGGCATTGTTCATTTGCCTGTTCGCCGTTCCTAATTTCCTGCCCGAAAAGATGGTGCAGAGCTGGCCGAAATGGGCGCAGCGCCACGTCGTGCTCGGCCTCGATCTGCAGGGCGGCTCGCACATCCTGCTCGAGATCGATACCAAAGCGGTGCGCAAGGAGATGCTGGAGACGCTGCGCGATGACATGCGCCGCGTGCTGCGCGATGCGCGCATCGGCTATACCGGACTGGTGGTGCGCGGCACCAGCGCCGAGGTCCGCATCCGCGAGGGCGCCAGTGCGGATCAGGCGCAGACCAAACTGGCCACCCTGTCGCAGCCGCTCGGCGGACTTCTTGGCGGCACCGGAGGGCGCAACATCGACGTCACAGCTGAGGCCGGCGGGCTGATCCGGCTCACGCTGAGCGATCCGGCGATCATCGAGCGCGTGCGCCAATCGGTCGAGCAGTCGATCCAGATCATCGAGCGGCGCGTCAACGAACTCGGCACGGTGGAACCGC
Source organism: Hyphomicrobiales bacterium (assembly GCA_003133345.1). Taxonomy (GTDB): domain Bacteria; phylum Pseudomonadota; class Alphaproteobacteria; order Rhizobiales; family Xanthobacteraceae; genus Pseudolabrys. The sequence goes on from PKXB01000138.1 coordinate 41,826, forward strand.
TGATCCAGCGCGAAGGCACCGACCGCATTCTGGTCCAGGTTCCCGGCCTGCAGGATCCGACCCGGCTCAAACAACTGCTCGGCAAGACCGCCAAGCTCGATTTCCGCATGGTCGACACCGGGGCGTCGCCGGAACAGGCGGTGCAAGGCCGCACGCCGCCGGAAGACGACCTGCTGTATAGCGCGAGCCAGCCGAAGACGCCCTATCTGGTCGAGAAGCGGGTGCTGGTATCGGGCGGCGATCTCACCGACGCGCAGCCGGGCTTCGACCAGCGCACCAGCGAGCCGATCGTGTCGTTCCGCTTCAACACCTCGGGCGCGCGCAAATTCGCGCAGGTGACGCAGGAAAACGTTGGCAAGCCCTTCGCCATCGTTTTGGACAATGAAGTGATCTCCGCCCCCGTGATCCGCGAGCCGATCCTCGGCGGGTCGGGGCAGATTTCCGGCAGCTTCACCGTGCAGAGCGCCAATGATCTCGCCATCCTGCTGCGCGCCGGCGCGCTGCCGGCCCCGCTCACCATCATCGAAGAGCGCACGGTCGGCCCCGGCCTCGGCGCCGACTCGATCGCCAAAGGCAAGATCTCGTCCTATGTCGGGGCGCTGATGGTGATCGTGTTCATGCTCGCCACCTACGGGCTGTTCGGACTGTTCGCCAATATCGCGGTGGCGATCAACGTCGCCATGATCTTCGGCGTACTCTCGATGCTCAATGCCACGCTGACGCTGCCCGGCATCGCCGGCATCGTACTCACGGTCGGCATCGCGGTCGATAGCAACGTGCTGATCTA
>PKXB01000018.1 GCA_003133345.1 Hyphomicrobiales bacterium
TGGCCCGCGCGCGGAGTTGGCGCCGCGCTAGATCCCAATCGCCGCCTTGATGCGCGCCGCCGTCAGCGGCAGCTCGCGCAGGCGCGCGCCCGTTGCATCGGCGATGGCGTTGGCGATGGCTGCGGCGGCCGGACCCTGGCCGGCCTCGCCTGTGCCGAGAAATTTCTCGCTCTCGCGGTCGATCACGTGGACCTCGATGCTCTCCGGCACCGCCGGAAACCGCATCATCGGGAAGCTCGACCAGTCACGGCTAGTGATGCCGTCGCGGCCGAAAGTCACTTCCTCGTACAACGTCCAACTTGCCGACTGGACGATGGCGCCTTCGATCTGATTGCGGATGCCGTCGTGATTGACCGCCTGGCCGCTGTCGACCGCGACGACGATGCGGCCGAGCTTGACAGCGCCGGTCTCGTGCTCGACTTCGAGTTCGAGCGCGAGCGCGCAATAGGCGGCGAGGTTCTTGTAGCGCGCAAAGGCGAAGCCGCGGCCGTGCCCGCGCGGCAGCTTTGCGTCCGGCTGCCATCCGAATTCCTTGGCGGCCATGGTGACGACATCGTGCGCACGCGAATCGTCGAGGTGGCGCAGGCGAAATTCGACCGGATCTGCGCCGGCGGCGTGCGCCAGTTCATCCATGAAGCTTTCGATCGAAAATACATTGTGATAGGCGCCGAGCGCGCGCAGCGCCGACACTCGTAGCGGCATCTGCGGAATGAAATGGCTGATCACGCGCGCGTTCGGTACCGTGTAGATCGGAATGGCGTTGCGGTCGCCGCCGCCTTCCGGCTGTGGAATCGGTTTAGGCGCCGGCTGCGCGAACGGCTGCGCTAAGTAGCGGGCGGCGAGCAGGTTGCCTGCCGGCCCTTCCGGTCGGGTGGAATGCGTGTTGCTCCAAACGTCGTATTGCCAGTCGATGAGCATGCCATTGGCGTCGAGGGACGCCGCAGCTTGCGAGATCATCGCCGGACCGAACGGCTCCCAGCCATGCTCGTCCTCGCGCATCCACTGCACGCGGATCGGTCGACCGGGAATCGCGCGCGCGATCAGCGCCGCATCAGCGGCAACGTCGTCAGCGGCGTTATGCCCGTAGCATCCGGAGCCCTCGACGTGAATGCAGTGCACCTGTTGTTGCGGCATGTGCAGCATGTCGGCTAGCGCATTGCGAAGCGGATAGACGCCCTGCGAATGTGTCCACACCGTCAGCTTGTCGGCTTCGAATATCGCGAGCGCGCACGACGGCCCGATCGAGCCGTGCAGCTGGTAAGGGCGGTGATAGGTCGCGCGCACGGTATACGCGTCTTGCTGGCCAGGCGTGCCTTTGTCGAGGATGGTGGTGTCGTTCGACGGAAGCTGGCGGATGGTGTCGTAGATCGTCGCTTGCTCGGGCAGAGCGGGGCCTTGCTCCCATTTCGCCAGCGCCGACAGTGCCTGCATGGCATCGATGGCTTGGAATTCGCCCTGCGCAGCGACCGCCAGGAAGCTGCCATCGCGTACGACCTTGACCACGCCCGGCATGGTCTCGACTGCACCGGCATCGAGCTGTGTGAGCCTGGCGCCATAGCTCGGCGGCCGGACCACGCGCGCTTGCAGCATGCCGTTGGGGCGCATGTCCTGCACGTAAGCCGGCTTGCCGGTGAGCTTGCCGAGAATGTCGACGCGCTGCATGGGTTTGCCGATCACGACGAAGTTTTTCGGGTCCTTGAGCGGCGAGGTCGGCTGCGCCGGCCTGTGCAGGTCCTGGCCGGTAAGGAGCTCGCCGTAGCGCACACTGCGGCCGTCATTGGCCACGACCGTCCCCTGCGTGGCCTTGAGCTGCTCGGCGGGCAGATTGAGCCGCGTGGCGGCGAGTTCGATCAGGATGCCCCGCACCTGCGCGGCGGCGTTGAGGATGGCGGTGCCGCAGTCCTGCATGGAATGGCTGCCGGCGGTGTAGCCCTCGTTCGGCGTGCGCTCGGTATCTGCGGTTATGAGTGTGATCCCCGCCGGATCGACTTCGATCTCCTCGGCGGCGCATTGGATCAGCGCGGTCTTGATGCCCTGGCCGAGTTCGGCCTTGCCGGCAAACACGGTGATGCGTCCTTGCGCGTCGATCGCGATCCAGGAATCGAGCATCGGCGTCTTGTCGAGATCGCCCGGCAGTTTCGGCACATTTTGTGCGAGCGCGGCGAGCTTGGGCAGCAATGCGAAGCTGACGACCAGAGCGCCGCCGGTGGTGAGCAGCAAACGGCGGGTGAGGGGAGGCATCGCGTTCATTTCGCGGTCTCCCGTATCGTCCCGGCATCGGCCATCATTGCTTTCGCCGCGCGCCGCACCGCTCGCAGGATGCGCATCTGCGTGCCGCAGCGGCAGAGATTGGGCGCCATGGCGTCGCGGATCTGCGCGTCCGAAGGCGATGCGTTGTGCTCAAGCAGGCCCTGCGCGCGCATCATCATGCCGGGGATGCAGTAGCCGCACTGGGCGGCCTGTTCCTCGATGAAGGCGCTCTGCACCGGGCCGGGCCGGCATTCACTGCCGAGGCCCTCAACGGTGAGAATGTAACGGCCCTCCAACACCGAGATCGGCAGAATACAGGAGAACACCGGTTCGTGGTCGACCAGTACGGTGCAGGCACCGCATTGGCCGAGTCCGCAGCCGAACTTGGCGGCGTTGAGCTTCAATTCATTGCGCAGCACGTAGAGCAGCGGGGTGCGCGGGTCGACGTCGATCCGATGCTGCTGGCCGTTGACGTTGAGCACTGTCATGGCGCCTCCGTTGCCGGTTCCTTATTTTGCCGGACCTTGGTCAACGCGGCGGCGATATTTGGCCACGTCGGTTGCCGGCTGAATTGGCTGCGTACGTGCGAGACCAACGCGGTGATTTGCGGATCGGTGAGGGCACCGGAGAAGCCGGGCATGATCGGCCCGCGCTCGCCGGACGACGGATGAATTCCATCCAGGACGATGCGAAGGAGAGCGGCCGGGTCGGGCGCATTGACCGGCGTGCTCAGGCCAAGCTCGATCGGCCGAGAGACCGGAAGTTCGCCGCCACTATGATGACAACTGGCACAGGCGCCTAAGAAGATGACGGCGCCACTTGGGGCCGTGCTGTCATCGTTCGTTCGCCCGGGCTCCGCGCCTGCACGTGTGCTGGTGGTGATCGCGCCCGATAGCGGCATCGGCACTTTGCTGTCGCGACTGCGCGCGAAATCAAGCATCGCTTGCATCTTCTGCTCGCGCTCCGCGTCGTTCTGCGAACCTGCAAGCGAAGCAACATAGGTCGCGATTGCGCGCAGGTCGGCGTCCGGCGCTTTCTTCAAGTTCCGCACCACCGGCTGCATCGGCCCTGCGGCAAGCCCGTGCTGTTTAGCAAAGCCGTTGCGTAGATAGGCGTAAACTTGCTCGGCGGTCCATGACACCGGCGCAGGCGAGGCTGCGTTGAGCGCCGGGGCCAGCCAGCCTTCGCTTTGGCCGCCGGCGAATTGTGCGTCGCGCTTCTCGGCGCCGAGGACATTTCGCGGCGTATGGCAGGCGCCGCAGTGGCCGAGGCTTTCGGCGAGATATTCACCGCGATTCCATTCGGCGCTTTTCGATGCGTCCGGCGGAATTTGGCCTTTGTGCAAGAACAGTAGTTTCCAGCCGGCTGCGAACAGTCGCACATTCAGCGGAAATGGCACCGCTGGCGCGCGGTTGGCCTTGGCGACCGGCTCGCGCGTCATCAGGAACGCATAGAGCGCGCCGATGTCACTGTCAGTGGCGTGTGTGAAATGATCGTAGGGAAATGCTGGGTAGAGATGATTGCCCGTGCGGTCGACGCCTTCGTGCAAAGCGCGCCGGAAGGCGGTTTCCGACCAACTGCCGATCCCGGTTTCCGGATCGGGCGTGATGTTGGTGCCATAGATGGTCCCGAACGGGGTCTGCACCGGAAAGCCGCCGGCGTAGGGCTTCGCCCCGGCCTGGGTGTGGCAGATGCCGCAATCGCCGACGGCCGCGAGCTGCGCGCCCTTAGCGACGATGCCTGGATCGAACAAGGCGGCTGGCGCGTTTGTCGGCGGGATTTCGCTATTCCATGCCCACGCATAGAACGCGCCAAAGGCGACGCCGATGACGACAACAACAGTTAGAAGAACGCGCCAAACCATTACATCGGTCCGAAAAGGCGGCGAATGAAGCCGGTAAACAGACCTGCCTGGTGGCAGCTGTGGACGGTAACTACAAAGTTGGGATCGGGTTCCCGGTGTTGAATTCGGTCGTGACAGCAATTCTTGGCCGCGCGGGCCGATAGCAGCATCGTAAACAGCGTTACCTACGCTGTGAAGGCGGTTCACGATCCAGCGCCGGACTCAGCATATGTACACAAATGATCTAAATTATCGCTCCGGTGGCAATAGCGAACCCGATGCACGTGTGTGTCGTAGCGTCCGTTTATGCGTCAATTGCTCCGTTTGGTGGGAAACGGGAAAGAGCTTGGAGCTTCGGTACTGCACTCCATGTGCGATGCCACACACAGTTGTGTCAGCTACGGCAGGAGTAATTCCGGCCCTACGCAACCATCTTCCAGAAATCG
>PKXB01000057.1:0-284 GCA_003133345.1 Hyphomicrobiales bacterium
GTTTCCAAGGTGGACACGCTCAGCAGCGCTTTCATCGTCGGCATCGGGCTGGTCATCGGCACCCCGTCACTCATCTTGTGCGGTTGGCTGTCCGACAAAATCGGCCGCAAACCGGTGATCTTGGGCGGCTTCTTCCTTGCGGCGGTTACCTACTATCCGCTGTATACGTGGCTCGGAGCAGTCACGCATCCGGGCAATATCAACTACCCGGTCGCGATCCTCATCATCGCGATTCTCGTGTTCTACGTCGGCATGGTGTACGGGCCGATCGGCGCGTTCCTCGC
>PKXB01000057.1:311-6086 GCA_003133345.1 Hyphomicrobiales bacterium
GTGCTCTCGCTGTTCCTGATGCCCGAAACGCGCAAAATGCGCATCTGGGACGAGGACACGCAAGCGGGCTAATCGCCAACCTGGCAATACAAGTTGAGTGCGGGGCCCATGCGGCCCCGCACTTATTTTCAGCGGCTGCCGACGAATTGCAGCACGATCTCGCGACGGTATGGCCGGCTCCGGTTCGCTGCAGTGCAAAATATATCAAGTAATTCCTTATGCCAGCGAGATGGCGTGGCCAAAAGCCTTATAGGGAGGGTTGCCCCTGCACCGCTAAGCTTAGCCACCGCCCGCACGCGGACACGCATCTGCCAGCCAAAACTCGGGAGGGCAGCGGCGCGACCGCCAAAGGTCGGGCAAGGCAAAGTTTAGAAAAATCGCCACAAACGGGGGGGCTCAAGATGAGCGCAATGGCAGGCACTGTTGGCCAGACGAGAGGCATGTCGAAGGACGAAAAATTCGTCATCTTCGCATCTTCACTCGGCACGATATTCGAATGGTACGATTTCTATCTTTACGCGGTGCTGGCACCGTTCTTCGCCGCGCTGTTCTTCCCCGCGGGGAACGACACGGCGGCACTGCTGTCGGCATTCGCGACTTACGCCGCGGGATTTCTGGTGCGCCCATTTGGCGCCGTCATCTTCGGCCGCATCGGCGACCTGGTCGGCCGCAAATACACCTTCCTGGTCACCATCATGGTGATGGGCAGCGCCACCTTCCTGGTCGGTGTGCTGCCGACATATGCCGCCGTGGGTTGGCTGGCACCTATCCTGCTCGTCTCCCTGCGCCTGTGCCAAGGCCTGGCGCTCGGTGGCGAGTACGGCGGGGCGGCGACCTATGTGGCCGAACACGCGCGGCCGCATGAGCGCGGCTATGCGACCAGCTGGATCCAGACCACGGCCACTCTTGGCTTGCTGCTGGCCCTCATTATTATCGCCGGTTGCCGCGAATGGATGGACGCCAAGGTCTTCGCGGAATGGGATGGCGCATTCCGTTCCTCATTTCACTGATCCTGCTGGTGTTCTCGGTTTACATCCGGCTCAAGCTGAATGAGACGCCGATCTTCCAGAAGATGGTGGCCGAGGGCAAAGCCTCGAAAGCGCCACTGACCGAGAGCTTCTTCCACTATCCGAACAACAAATACGTGCTGCTCGCGCTGCTGGGCGCCACCGCCGGTCAAGGCGTGGTCTGGTACACGGGCCAGTTCTATGCCCTGTTCTTCATCATCCTGATCCTGAAAATGAACTACATCGCCGCCTACCTCATGATCGGTATCTCGCTGGTCATCGGCACGCCGTTCTTCATCTTGTTCGGCTGGCTTTCCGACCGCATCGGCCGGCTAAAGATCATCCTGGCCGGCTGCGCGATCGCGGCGATTACTTACTTCCCGCTGTTCGCCGGGCTGACGCACTACATCAACCCGGATCTTGAAGCCTTCCACGCGAAAAACCAGATCTCGGTGTCGGCCAACCGGGCAACCTGCCACTTCCAGATCTTCGTCGGGCCGTGGTCGAAGTTCTCGAATTGCGATCGGGCCAAGGACTTCGTCAGCAAGCTCGGGTTGTCGTTCAAGACGATCGACGTGCCGGGAGCAGGCGACAAGGTCGACCTGACGATCAACTCGACCAAGGTCGAGGGCTTCGACGCAGCGAAGTGGAACGCCGCGTTCACCGCCGTCAATGTTCCCAAGTCGGCCGATCCGGCCAAAATCAACTGGTTGATGGCCGAGTTGATCCTGATCATCATGGTGATCTACGTGACCATGGTGTACGGGCCGATCGCNNCACATCGGCAACGGCTGGTTCGGCGGGATGCTGCCGCTGACCGCGACCGCATTGGTCGCAGTCTATGGCGACATCTATTACGGCCTCTGGTACCCGATCATCGTCTCGGTGATAACGCTGGTCATCGGAATGATCTTCCTGAAGGACACCAAGGGCGTCGACATCAGCACCGGCTCGGGTGTCGCGAATCAAACGTCCTGATCGCTCAGCGACCGGCGGCGAAAACCTCGCCGCCGGTCCTACTGCAAAACGCCCCGCGAGTTGCGGGACGTTTTTTCTTTGCGCATGATCTTGTCCGAAAACCGGTTCCCACTTTTCGGGATCATGCGCGATTTATTTCCGGCTGCCGACGAATTGCAGCACGATCTCGCGGCTGTGGGCCTTGCGCCGGTGCTCGACCAGATAGATGCCCTGCCAGGCGCCGAGCGCGAGCTTGGCTCCGGTGACCGGCACATGCAGCGACACGCCGGTGAGCATGGCCTTCACATGCGCCGGCATATCGTCCGGCCCCTCCACGTCGTGAATCCAGGGCGCGTCTTCCGGGGCGAGACGATCGAGCGCGGAAATGAGGTCGCTCTGCACATCGGGATCGGCATTCTCCTGGATGGTGAGCGAGGCCGAGGTGTGGCGCAGGAAGATCAGCAGCGTCCCCTCGCCCGCACCGATCTGCGCAAGGAAGCTTGCGACATGACCGGTGATGTCGGTGAAGCCGGCGCCCGGCGTGTCCAGGCGAAGCATCGCGGTCGCGATCAGTTGCGCGGTGGCCTCGGTGATGGCGGATAATTGGAGGGGCATGAAATTTTCCTCGTCATTCCGGGGCGCGGGTCAACGGGTCCGGCCAAAGGCCGGCCCGATGACAGGCTCCGCCCGCGAGCCCGGAATCCAGGGGCACAATTACAATAATGTGGAGATCGCTCTGGATTCCGGGTTCGCGCTTCGCGCGCTCCGGAATGACAAATTTCACCCCTTGCGCATCATGTCCTTCTGGAAATTGACGATCATCTCGACCAGCCGACGCCAGGCCTGTTCGAATGCGGCGCGGGCGCGTTCGAGGTCTTCGCGCAATTTAGTCGCGTCCTCACTTTTGTCAGTCGGCGGCGGCGTCAGCTCTGCCGGCGGCCGCGGCGGTGGCGGAGGCTCGCGCAGCGCCGCGACCTCCGACTTCAGGCTCGCGACCTCGCCCTGCAGGCGCGCGATCTCCTTTTCCAGCGCGGCGCGGTCTTCCGGCACTGCCTGGCACGCCCAGCCGACGGCGTGCGGACTGCAGAATGCGATCTGCCCGGATGAATTGTCGAGGCGCAAGAAGCCATCGTCGACACGGTTGAACGTGTAGCGGCTCGGCACATTCGGCGGCGCGCCGTCCTGCGCCGGCGCGGGCGATGCCGCGCACGCCAGCACAGCGGCAATGGCAAGCGTCAAGTTTCGCATGGCGATGTCCTCCTACTCCGGCGCTGGGCGCGAAAGCCTATCACCCGCGCGCATCCGCCTGAACCCTAGCCCCGCGTTCTCAGTTGACAGTCATTCCGCAGTGCACACGCCGGCGCGTCAACCGGGCGGAAAATCTTGCGTTTAGTTCTTGATATCAGATACTTACAATGCAGCGCCCGTTTCTTGACTCGAACAAACCCGGTCAGTATGGTCCGCGCGGCTTTTAGGGCGGCGGAATCAAGAGCGAGGCCTTTAAGTCCACGCGAGTCGAAAGCATGGCTGACGGCACGCGCGGCAAAGGTGATCGCAAGGAACCGCCGGACGACGAGGCTGCTCTCTCCGCGAGGCTCCAGCGTCTCGGCGAACGGCTCGAAAATGCGAGCCGGCCATCCGAAAACGTAACCGGTCCTCGTCAGACCGCCGATGCTTCGGCGTACGCCCGCGGTTTCCGGCTTTCGACCGAGCTGGTGGCGGGCGTGGTCGTAGGCGCGTTGATCGGCTGGCTGCTCGACCGCTGGCTGGGAATTTCGCCGTGGGGGCTGATCGTGTTTTTGCTGCTCGGCTTCGCGGCCGGGGTCCTTAATGTGATGCGCGCGGCAGGTGTCGTTCGCCCACCAGAAATCTGACCGACCAGAGACCAATGGCCGCCGATCCCATCCATCAATTCCGGATTATCGACCTCTTCCCGGTCGCCAAGATCGGGCACACCGAGATCGTCTTCACCAATTCCGCGGCCTTCATGTTGGCGGCGGTCGTCGTCATTACCGCATTTCTGATCATCGGCACCGCCAGACGCGGCCTGGTGCCCTCGCGCCTGCAATCGGCCGCGGAGCTTTCCTACGAATTCGTCGCCTCCACGGTGCGTAGCACCGCCGGTTCGGAAGGCATGAAGTTCTTCCCCTTCGTGTTCACGCTGTTCATGTTCATTCTGGCCGTGAACATGATCGGGCTCATCCCGTTTACTTTCACGGTCACCAGCCACATCATCGTCACCGCCGCCTTGGCAATCACGGTGTTCCTGACCGTGCTGATCTACGGACTGTGGCGGCACGGGTTGCACTTCTTCAATTTGTTCGTTCCGAAGGGCGTGCCGATCTACATCCTGCCGCTGATCGTCTTTATCGAGATCCTCTCGTTCGTGTCGCGGCCGATCTCGCACAGCGTNNTTCATCATCCTGATGGGCGGCGCCATGGGCGCGCTCGGCTGGGCCGGCGGCGTGCTGCCGTTCGCCATGATCGTCATTCTCTTTGCGCTCGAGACGCTGGTGGCGTTCCTACAGGCTTACGTGTTCGCCATTCTTACCTGCATCTATCTCAACGATGCGATTCACCCGGGCCACTAGGCCCGATCGGACAAGGCTAGAACCAGAAGGAGTTGGTTATGGATCCAGTGGCAGCGAAATACATCGGTGCGGGCATCGCCTGCATCGGCATGGGCGGCGCCGGCGTCGGCGTCGGCATCATTTTCGGCAACTACCTGGCCGCCGCTCTGCGCAATCCGTCCGCGGCGCAGGGACAGTTCGGCAACCTGATCTTCGGCTTCGCCATCACCGAGGCGCTCGGCATCTTCTCGCTGCTGATCGCGCTGCTGCTGCTGTTCGCGCTATAAGAAGACGCACGCGGCGCTGGAGCTGACGATGGCCGAGCCGGCACATACGGCAAGCACTGAGCATCCGACCGAGGGCGGGCACGGCGGCTTTCCGCCGTTCCAGTCGCAGAGCTTCGCCTCGCAGCTGGTCTGGCTCGCGATCGCTTTCGTCCTGCTTTACGTGTTGATGGCGAAACTGGCGCTGCCGCGCGTCGGCGCCATCATCGAGAGCCGGCAGAAGCGCATCGCCGACGACATTGCCGAGGCAGGAAAGCTCAAAGTTCAGTCCGACGAGGCGGTGGCGGCCTATGAAAAGGCGCTGGCCGACGCCCGCGCCCGCGCGCAGGCCATCGCCAACGAAACGCGCGACAAGCAGGCGGCCGCAGCGGATGCTACCCGCAAGACGCTCGAGGGCGAACTCAATGCCAGGCTGGCGGAGGCCGAAAAAGCCATCGCCGCCACCAAGCAGACGGCCATGGCCAATGTCCGCGCCATCGCCGAGGACGCCGCCCGCGCCATTATCGAGCGGCTGATCGGCAGCGCGCCGAGCGACAAGGCCGTCGCCGCGGCGGTCGCCGACGTGCTCAAGAACTAAGGACGCGGGGCATGCTGTTCGATCCGGAAACCTGGGTGGCGCTGGCCTTCATCGTGTTCGTGGCCGGCCTTGGCTATATCGGCGTGCACCGCATGATCGCCAAATCGCTCGATGAGCGGGCCGGCCGCATCAAGGCGGAGCTCGACGAGGCCCGCAAGCTCAAGGACGACGCCGCCCAGCTACTGGCCGAATATCGTCACAAGCGCGAACAGGCCGAGAGCGAGGCGCAGGAGATCATCGCCGGCGCCAAGGCCGAGGCCGAGCGGCTCGCCGTCGAAGCCAAGATCAAGATCGAGGAATTCGTTGCGCGGCGCACCAAGATGGCCGAGGTCAAGATCGCCCAGGCCGAAGCGCAGGCCGCCGCCGACGTGCGTAGCGCC
>PKXB01000206.1:0-144 GCA_003133345.1 Hyphomicrobiales bacterium
AAGAGATATGCAAATGAACAAGATTGTCGGCGTACCGCTCATGGGTTCGCGTAAGCCTGAAGCAGCCAAAGCGATCAGCGAAAAGCCGATTGCGGACCTGCGCGAATGGTTGTCGCGAGTGGAGGAGATCGGCGAGTTGACACG
>PKXB01000206.1:171-5541 GCA_003133345.1 Hyphomicrobiales bacterium
CGCCGGTACGGCTCAAGAGCTCGTTTCTCAGCGCGTCGCGCTCACGCTCGAGGAGCCGGCGGACACGCCGACCGTCGAATTGATCCGGCGCACCAAGGACAAGCTCAAGCGGCGTTTGCCGCCGCGCGAGGTGTCTGCTGACCAGGCGCCGATCTACCAGAACACCATCACCGGAAAGAATATTGACTTAAATCTATTGCCGATCCCGCGGCACTGGCCGCTCGATGGCGGCCGTTATGCCGGTACCGGCGATGCGGTGATCACCCGCGATCCCGACAGCGGTTATCTCAACGTCGGCACCTACCGGATGATGGTGCAAGGAAAATCACAGGTCGGGCTCTACCTCTCGCCCGGCAAGGACGCGCGCCTGCACATCACCCGGGCCTGGCAGCAGGGCAAGCCCATCAACGTCGCCGCCGCCTGGGGCATCGATCCCCTGTTCATGTTGGTTGGCTCGCAGACATTTCCCAAGAACGTGTCCGAATACGAATACGCTGGCGGCATCAAGGGCCAGCCGATCCCGGTCGTACGCGGCAAGAAGTCCGATCTGCTGATCCCCGCCAACGCTGAACTGGTCATCGAAGGCATCATCCGCCCCAATTCGGTAAAAGCGGAAGGACCATTTGGCGAATTCCCCGGCTATTACGGACGCCCCGAAGCCGGCTGCCCGCTCGTGGACATCACCGCGGTGCACTACCGTTCGCAACCTATCCTGACCAACGCCCTGATGGCGGATTATCCGTCCTGCGAACAGAGCGGCTTTTTCTCCGTGATTCGATCCGCCAAGATCTGGGATGATCTCGACAAGCTCGGTATCCCCGGTATCCATGGGGTCTATGCGCACCCGGCGGCGGCGGGCGGCTTCGGCATGACCGTCATCAGCCTCGAGCAGCGCTACGCCGGACACGCCGCGCAGGTGCTGGCGCTGGCGGCCCAGGTTCCCGGTGGCGCCTACTACACCAAATGGATCATCGCCGTCGACGAGGACGTCGACCCGACCGACATGGACCAGGTGATCTGGGCGATGGCGAGCCGCTGCAACCCGATCGACGACATCGATATTCTGCGCAACACATGGAGCACCTGGCTCGATCCTACCCAGAACCCGCCAGAAAAACGACCCTACGGTTCGAAGGCGCTGATCAACGCTTGCAAGGAGCACCGCCACCTCCCGGTCTTTTCCAAGCGCACCACGCTGCGCAAAAAGGTCTACGATCAGGTTGCTGCGCGCTGGACGGAACTTGGGTTGCCAGGACAGATCCCAACTGTCAGGGCGTTCGAAGCCGAGAACAAAGTCACCTATCACGAGGTCGGTGGTTTCGAACCGGGCCGTCAGCCGGGTGAAAATAAGCCGGCAAGCAAGAAGAACAAAAATAAAAAATAACATGTGAGGCCAATTTCGGCTGCGCCGCACGGCCGCCCTTGTAGGCCACATCGCGGACCCAATGGCAGCGGCGCATGAAATAGTCACGCGGCGAGGTCGTGAAACCATGCGATGGCGCGGAGTAATCCTATGCGCGAGAGGGGCGTGGCTCGCGGACTCACTGCGTCGGGACGTGCGCCTCTTTGATCACGTCGCTCCAGACCTTGGTTTCTTGTTTGATGAAGGCTGAGGCCTCGGCCGGGCTGCCGCCGGCAGCCTGCAAGTTGAGCTTGGCGAAATGGGCCTGCACCTCAGGGGCCTGCAATACCTCGTTGATCGCCTTGTTGAGCTTGGCGACGATTGCGGCTGGCGTTTTCGGCGGAGCCACGATCGCATTCCACGCGCGCGATTCGAAGTTCTTTGCGGCGACCTCGCCGAGTGTTGGAACGTCCGGCAGGTTCGCAATCCGTTTGGCTGTCGCCACCGCCAGAATGCGCGCGCGGCCAGCCTCGTGCAGCTTGATCGCCGAGGCGAGTTCCATGAAGATAATGTCGACGTGGCTGGCGATAAGATCGTTGAGCGCTGGCGCGGTGCCTTTGTAGGGCACGTGCACGAGCTTGGTACCGGTCACCGTCTCGAACAGCGCCGCGGTCAGATGCGATGTGGTGCCGATGCCCTGCGAGGCATAATTGATCTTGTCCGGATTGGCCTTGGCATAGGCGATGAATTCCTGCGCGGTCTTGGCCGGGAAATCCGGCCGTACAAGCAGAACATTGGGAATCATTGTCATGATTGCGACCGGCTCGAACAGCGTCGGATCGAAATTCATCTGCTTGTACAGCAGCGGATTGATCGTAAGTGGTGACGACTGCGCGGCGAGCAGGGTATAGCCATCGGGATCGGAATGGAACACAACATCGGCGCCGATATTGCCCGCGGCTCCCGCCCGGTTTTCAACCACCACCGGCTGGCCGAGCCGCTTCTGTAAGCCGTTGGCGACGATGCGCGTGACGGTATCGACGCCACCGCCGGCTGGCACGCAAACGATGATCCTGATCGGTCTGTTGGGATAATTGGCCGCGGCGTCCTGCGCCAATGCGCTGGATGCATAAAGCATGGCTGCGGAAACCAGAGCCAGAATTATATGCATTTTTCGGTCCTTTCCTTCGCCGCCTCGGAGCCGGCACGCCCGCTCCGCCGAAACGTTCGAATTCTTATCGAATCCTCGTGCGCTTACTTGTCGCTGCGGGAAAAGCCCGGGCCGATGTCCAACGTCAGCGGGTAATAGGGACGATCCACGCTTCGGCACCAATTCTCCCAGCCCCGTTCGAGCGTGAAACCGGCGCGGCCCCTGGTATTGGCGGCGATTTCGCCGTCGCTCAAGTAGGTGACGTCGCCCATTGCCAGCGCCTTGCTGAGCATCTGGGCGTTGATCTCCATGTAGACCGACGTGAAAACTGCTTCACGCAACGACTTTCCAACCACCACGCTGCCGTGGCCGCGCATCATCGCCGAGGTGCGCGATGCGAGCGTCTTGGCGAGGTCGCGTCCCATCTCCATGTTGGTGACGAGTAGATTAGTGCTGTCGCCGAATGTGTCGCAAATGTCCCAGTTCGGTACGTCACGGCCGACTGGCGAAGCCATGTGCATGATTGCGCCGAAGCGCTGCGACTTCACGACCGAGAATGGCACGATATTGGGGCTGTGGCTGTGCACGACTGCCATCGCGTCCGGGCGCGCCTCCAGCACGGCGCCATGGATGAACCTCTCCGAATACGGCTTCCCCGGTTCAGGGCCAACGACTTTGCCGTCGAGAGTAAATTCCATGATGTCGTCGATCTGGACGCACATCGGCGCTCGGGCGCGAGCCATGAGAAAGCGGCCGGAGTTGTCCGGGTGACGGATCGACACGTGGCCGAACGAATCGAGTACGTTGTTGTTGGCGAGAATCCGGTTCGCGGTGACGAGATCTTCCTTCAACTGATCCAAGTCAGTCATGCCGCTGCTCCAAGTTCGCCCATGCGGTGATTGGAAGCATTCTTGACCAAGGTAATTCTCCTCCCACCGTTCGTGAGCGGAAAACAAATCAAGACGAGGTCGCGAATAAAGTCAGCCTGATTTTGTTTTCTCGCGACTTCCGTCCAGCATCCAGGAAAACATCTCTTTGGTCCGGCGCGCCGTTTCCGGCAGCGGCATGTTTACAATTGGATACTGGTCTTTCCAGTGGAACGGCCGGCAGGCGTCGATGATGGCGCGGCTATTGGTGAAATCACCCTGCGCCTTGCGTTCGGGGGGGATTGATGGATCGAGCGGTGTCGACCAGGCGTTACGGATAATATCGATCGACGTCGCCGGGTCTGAGCGCGTGCACACGGCCCACATCAGCTCTTCGAGGTCGGATACATCGATGTCGTCGTCGACCACGATTACATACTTACCGGCATAGGCGGCCGAACGGCACATTGCCGCGAGATGTCCGGCCTGGCGGGCATGCCCCGGATAACGCTGCTTGATTGACACGGCTGTGAGCTGACGGGATCCACCAGCCTCGTGGCACCAGGTGGCGACGACGTCGGGCAGACCTGTTTTCTTTAACTCCTGTTTGAGTAACGCCGATCGCATCACGGCGCGATAACGTGCCTGCTCCTCCGGCGGCCGTTGCGGAGGGCAGCCGAGAAGGATCGGGTCATTGCGATGGTAAATTGCCTTGACGTCGAGCACCGGCTCGCTGCGCATCTTTGAGCCATAGTAGCCGGTCCATTCACCGAACGGTCCTTCCGGCAGCGTGTTGCCCGGTTGTACAAAACCCTCGATTACCACCTCGGCATTGGCCGGATAGGGCAGACCCGTGTGCTTGCCCAGCACGACTTTCTGCGGTCGCCCGCGATAGGCGCCGGCGATTTCGTACTCGCAAATGCCGTAGGGCACCTCGGTGCACGCCATCAGGAAGGTGAGCGGATCGCCGCCGATCACGATGCACACCGGCATGGGCTTATTGAGCGCCTGGTATTTGTCGCGATGAATGCGACCGTGCTTGCCGGGTGAGATGTAGAAGCCAAGTCGTTTGGCGTCGTGGATCATTACGCGATAGGTGCCGGCATTGACCCAGCCATCGTCGGGATCGCGCGTGACATTGAAGCTGCCGGTGCCGATATATCGACGTCCCTCATCGCGGTCGTGCCAGACCGGGGTTGGGAAACGGGTGACGTCCACCGCGTCACCTTCGATCACGTTCTCCATGACCGGACCGGTCTCCACCACCTGGTATGGCAGCGGCTTGTCGGAGATCTTCTGAAAGTCGGTAAGGAATGCCTCGGACAGCTCGATCTTATTGAGATCGGGCGGAAGGCCGAGCGTCATGTTCTGCCGCCGGCCGCCAAAGAAGTTGGTGAGCACCCGGAAGCCTTTTGGATAGCCCGGGATATCGTCGAACAGCGCCACGGGTGCCTTGGCGTCGTGCTGCAACAGCTCTGCCGCCATGCCGATATCTTCCTGCCAGGAGTATCCGTTGGCGCGCACCAGTTCACCAAGCTTGTCAGCTTCGACGATCCATTCGCGCAGATCGTCATAGGCCACGCGCGCTTGGCAATTTTCAGTGACGCAATATTCATGCCGTTTTTCCTCACCTAGATCGCACCAGTATGTTTTTGTATGTAAAACAAATAGTCCATTTCCCATGCGCGCGCGTCCTTGACTTGGGTCAAGCATCCCTGTGTGTAGCGAAAACCTCATCCGGCGAAGATTTTGGCCTTGGCAAGTGAAATTCCCTGTTCTTGCGTTAGAAATCCCTGTTCCGCCGAAATAATTCTCTGTTCGGTTGCGTAGGGGGTATAGTGATAGTGGTAAAAGTAGGCCATTTCCGACCCTAAGCAAATAAAATCGTTAATTTTAGACCGCGTGCGCAAAAAAAATGCGCCGTGCGGCATGTCCGCTTTACCCCGAATAGCGGACATGGACCGGCGGCTCTCGCATGTCCGCTTTGTGTCGATATTGTTGCAAAAGTCTCA
>PKXB01000134.1:0-1696 GCA_003133345.1 Hyphomicrobiales bacterium
ATCGGCATCATCGGATCGGGTCACATCGGCGGCACGATCGGCGGCTTGTGGATCAAGAAAGGTCATCCGGTCATGTTTTCGTCGCGCCATCCGGAAGAGTTGCAAGAGATGGTGACGAAACTCGGCAGCCTGGCGCAGGCCGGTACGGTCGAGCAGGCGATCGCCTTCGGCGACGTCTTGTTCATCGCCGTGCCCTACGGCGCGCTCCCGCAGATCGGCAAAGATCACGCCGCAGCGATGGCGGGCAAGGTCATGCTCGACGCCTGCAATGCGACGGCGGCGCGCGACGGAGCCGTCGCCGATGAAGTCGAGCAAAACGGCGTCGGCGTCACCTCGCAGAAATATCTCCCCGGCACCCGCCTCGTGCGCGCCTTCAACACGATGTCGTACATGATCTTCGCGCGCGAGGCGAACCGCCCCGATCCCAAGCTCGCCATCCCGATTGCCGGCGACGATGCGCAGGCGGTGCAAATCGCCGCCGGTCTGGTGCGCGATGCCGGTTTCGATCCGGTCACGGTCGGCAAGCTGGCCGACGCGCGCCGCTTCCAGCGCGGCCAGCCCGGCTACGGCCAGCAGGTGTCCGCCGCAGAACTAAAGCAAAAACTATCGCTGCCATGAGCGTGTTTGAGCGCTGGCTCGCCCGCATCATGCCGGCGACGGCGCAGGAGCGGGCCGCCGCCTTATGGTCGTTCGCGTATTTCTTCGCGCTGCTGGCCGGCTATTACGTGTTGCGGCCGCTGCGCGATCAGATGGGCATCGCCGGCGGCGTGAAGAATTTGCCCTGGCTGTTCACCGCCACCTTCGTCACGCTGCTGGCGGCGCAACCGCTTTACGGCGCGCTGGTCGCACGGCTGCCGCGCGCGCGCTTCATTCCCATCGTCTATCATTTCTTCGTGGCCAACATCGTCCTGTTTTGGGCACTCCTCACCTTCGACATTGCGCCCACCGTCGTCGCGCGGGTGTTTTTCGTTTGGGTGAGCGTGTTCAATCTGTTCGCGGTCGCGGTGTTCTGGTCGTTCATGGCCGACCTGTTCAGCTCCGAGCAGGGCAAGCGGCTGTTCGGATTCATCGGCGCCGGCGGCACGGCGGGCGCGCTGCTCGGCCCGATCATCACGATTTGGCTTTCGGTTCCGCTCGGTCCGGTGAACCTGCTGATCGCCGCCGCGCTGTTGCTGGAACTGGCGGTGTTTTGCGTCTACCGGCTCGAGCGCGCGGCCAAGGTCCACGCCGGGCCGCGGCCGGCGACGCAAAAGATCGGCGGCGGCGCCTTCGCCGGCCTCACTGAAATGATGCGCTCGCCATATTTGCTGGGCATAGGCGCCTGGGTCGGCCTGCTGTCTTATGCCGCCACCATCGTCTATTTCGAGCAGGCGCATATCGTTTCGGAAGCCATCAAGGGTGCCGGCTTCCAGACGCGCATTTTTGCCAGCATCGATCTGGCCGTCAGCCTGCTGACGCTGGCGACGCAATTGCTGCTCACCGGCCATTTGCTCAAACGCCTTGGCACCGGTTTGGCCGCGGCGGCGCTGCCGCTGGTCTACATCGTGGGATTTGCCGTGTTGGCCGCGATGCCGACGCTGATCGTCGTCGTCACTTTGCAAGTCGTGCAACGCTGGATGAACTTCGCCATCGCCAATCCGGCGCGCCAGGTGTTCTTCACGGTGGTCAGCCGCGAGGAGAAATACAAGGCGAAAAA
>PKXB01000134.1:1748-19104 GCA_003133345.1 Hyphomicrobiales bacterium
GCTGTGCCGGAGGTTTAAAATGACCAACATCATGACGCGGCGTGAATTCGCCGCCTTGGCCGGCGCCGGTCTGTTGGCGCGGCCGGCTTTCGCGCAAACCGATCAACCGCTCGTCACCCGCGCCATTCCCAGCAGCGGCGAGCGCGTGCCGGCCGTCGGCCTGGGCACCGCCAGCATTTTCGATAGCGCGAACGAAGAAACCCGCAAAAAAGCCGCGGCCGTCGTCAAATCCTTGGTCGCCAATGGCGGGCGGCTCATCGACACCGCGTCCACCTATGGCGATGCCGAAATCGTCATGGGCGATGAGATCGCCGCTTCCAAGCTGCGCGACAAGATTTTCATCGCCACCAAGCTGGAAGCGCCCGACGCCGCCGAACTCAAGCGTTCGCTCGCTCGTCTCAAGACCGAAAAAGTCGACCTGCTGCAACTGCACAATGTGCGCGACCGCAATCAGTCTTTGGCCCGCTTCCGAGAGTGGAAGGCGCAAGGCGTCTGCCGCTACGTCGGCATCACGTCCACGTATCACGGCGATTTCCCGGCGATCGAAGCGGCGCTCAAGCGCGAGAAGCCGGACTTCGTGCAGATCGATTATTCGCTCGACGATCGCGAGGCCGAAAAGCGCATTCTGCCGTTGGCGGCCGAGGTGAAGGCCGGCGTGTTGACCGCCCTGCCCTTCGGCCGCAGCCGGCTGTTCCGTGCGGTGCGCGGCAAGACGATGCCGGACTGGGCGAGCGGATTTGCCGGCAGCTGGGCGCAGTTTTTTCTGAAGTATCTGCTGGGCGATCCGCGCGTGACCGCGGTCATCCCCGGCACCGGCGATCCGGCGCATATGCTGGACAATCTCGGCGCCATGCGCGGCCGGCTGCCCGATGCCAACGAACGCAAGCAAATGGTCGCGTTCGTCGAAAAGCTGTAGGCGTAACGGGCGGTATTTGCGCGGAGCTAGGCTTTGAGAAACAGTGACAAACCAGTCACCAAACAACAAGCAGCATTAAGCCAAATTCACGGAGCAATCGCACATTTGCACGCTCAAGAATACGAGTGCGCCATCACCTTAGCTGGAGCGGCAGAAGATTTGCTCGTTCATGCCGAGCCTGACCACCTTTGGAAGGTTCTCATGCAGCGGCGGCCTGCTGACCATAACGAAAAAGAGTGGGCCGCAATGTTCAACGAGACCCGTAATTGGCTCAAACACCCTACCGAAGACTTGAGCGATGAACGCCAAATAGATGAGTTTGAGACGGTGATTATGCTTATACGAGCCACATCAAAGTTCATCGGTAAGTACAGGAAGGGTTCAAGCGAAATGGAGGCATTCATCGAGTGGTGCCGGGCTCACAACTATCTCGCGCCAAAATAAAACGGGCGGCATTTCTGCCGCCCGTCACCTTCAGTTTAAGCAGACCGCTTCGACGCGGCGATCTGTTTGCTTCCAATGTGCTTTTTCTCTTTTAGCACCTCGTTCACTCGACCGGCATTGATGCGATAGTCCGCAGCAATCTCGGACTGCACTTGTCCGCTCCAAGACCGGAGCCAAACATCCACAGCTTCATCGAAAGTGAAGGAAGTTTTCCTCATTATTTTGGTCCTTAGTAGGACCGCGTGCAATTGACTTGCGACTCGTCAAACAAGATGATGTTTGTCGTTCACTACTGGTATGTCCGCACACGGTCACAGGGTGTGGACATGGGGAGCCGGGGTCCTAGCCCCGGCTTTTCCATGAGCAAGCAAATCACTTGCTCCTTTCAACATGACCGACTTTCGGCAGCCCGCAAGGAATCCCCGCCTTAATCCCCAGGCTTATCCGCCACTATTTTGCAATGCGTAGAATTCTGAAATCTGCTGAGCCTATTGTGAGCCTAAGACCTTCTCGCCTTTCCACCATCCTTGCTAACCCCTTTATTTTATTGGTGCGGACGCCCGGACTCGAACCGGGACGGGATTACTCCCAAGGGATTTTAAGTCCCTTGCGTCTACCATTCCGCCACGTCCGCGCGTGGGCTTGCACTCACCCGCCGGCGCGCGGCGGGTGAGCCCACGCGGCGGCGTGTCAAACTATTTCGATAACAACTGGCTCCAGGCCGGGTCCCAGTCCTTGCCGCTGGCATCCACCACGCGGCCGTCCTGCTCGAAGAACTTGTTGGGGATCTGGAACATGGCGATGAAGGTGCCGCCCTTCGGGCTCCAGGCCACGTGCCGGCTGCCGGCCGGGCGCCAGACGAATTCGCCGGGGCCGACCTCGATGCCGGCGTCGGGACCTTCTTTGTCCACTAGAGAGCCTTCCAGCACATAAGTCTGTTCGATCAGCACGTGCTCATGGTCCGGCAACACCGCGCCCGGCGCCATTTTCATCAGCATGGTGGCGAGCCCGCTCTTGGGATCGAACAGCAGCGTCTTCATCTCACAGCCGGGAAACCGCAGCTTCTGTCAGGGCATGTCCTGCGGGCGCAGATGGCGCGAGCGCAGGTCGTCGACCGGCAAATCTTTAACAAGCTTGGCGTTCTGGGTGTTCGGCTTGACGTTCATCGCTTTGCTCCCGGACGGCCCAATTTTGTAGATCATACACCCAAATGACGCCAGGTGTGACTGAGGCAAAAACCACCGTCATTCCGGGGCGCGGGCTTTAGCCCGCGAACCCGGAATCCAGAAACGAGTTCAGAGGCCGCATCTGGATTCCGGGTCCGGCGCTAACGCGCCGTCCCGGAATGACAATCAGAGTGTTTCGGGATCATGCGCTGGCTATTTCTCCAATTTAATATTGGCTTTCTGCACGATCATGCCGAATTTTTCCGTCTCCGACGCCACGAAGCTCTTGTATTCCTTGACCGTCATCAGCCGCGGCACGATGCCCTGCGCGATCAGTCTGTCGGAAACCGAGGGCGTGGTGAGCGCCGTGTTCACGATGTCGTTGAGCCGGTCGACGATCGCGCCCGGCGTGCCGGCGGTCGCGAATAGGCCGAACCAGTTGAGCAGCTCGTAGCCGGCCAGCCCCGGCGCGCCTTCGCTCAGCGGCGCCACGTCCGGCAATTGCGGCATGCGGTCTTTGGAAGTGACGGCGACCGCGCGCAGCTTGTCGGCGTTGATCAGCGGCAGCACCGCCGCCAGACTCGAGAAGCTCATGGTGACGGCCCCGGTCGCCACGTCGGTCACCGCCGGCGCCGAGCCGCGATAGGGCACGTGCAGCACGTTGATGCCGGCCATGCTGTTCATCAGTTCGCCCGCCAGTTGCTGCGGATTGCCGACGCCGGACGAGGAGAACGACAATTTGCCGGCATTGGCCTTGGCGTAGGCGATCAGCTCCTGCGGATTGTGCACGGGCGTGGAGGTCGCCACGACCACCACGCAAGGCACGATCCCGACCAGCGCCACCGGCGTGAGCTCGCGGCTCGCGTCGTAAATCATCTTGTCCTTGAACAGAAATTGATTGATCGCGACCTCGCCTGACGCCGCCATCAGAAGTGTGTAGCCGTCGGGCGTCGCCTTGGCGACGGTGTTGCTGGCGATCATCGCGCTGGCGCCGGTGCGGTTCTCGACGATGATCGACTGCCCCAACGCCGCTTGCATCGGCTCGCTCAGCAGCCGCGCCGAAATATCGACGCCGCCGCCGGCGGCATAGCCGACAATGATGTGGATCGGGCGATCGGCATAGTCCGCCCGCGCGCCCATGGGGTACGCCATGCCGGCGGCCGCCGCGGTGGCCAGAAAGTTTCGTCTTGTCTGCATGGTGTCCTCCCTCGATTTTTTTATGATGTCCCTGCCCGCTTTTTATTTGCGCATGATCTTATCCGGAAACCGGTTCCCACTTTTCGGGTAAAATCATGCGCTATTCACCGCCTTCGCGGATCGGCGGCACGAAGGCGAGCCCGGTGTCCCAGGGGAAATAGATCCAGGTGTCCTGCGACACCTCGGTGATGAACGTGTCCACCAGCGGCCGCCCCATCGGCTTGGCGTAGACGGCGGCGAAATGCGCGTCCGGCAGCAAATCGCGCACCACGCGCGCGGTCTTGCCGGTGTCGACCAGGTCATCCACGATCAGCACGCCCTTACCCTGGGCGCGCATCGCCGCCACCTCCGGCGCGATGCCTTTGAGCACCTTCAGCTCGCCCTGGTTCCGGTAGTCCTGGTAGCTCGCCACGCACACGGTCTCGATCAGCCGCACGTTCAATTCGCGCGCCACGATCGCCGCCGGCACCAGGCCGCCGCGGGTGATGGCGACGATGGCCTCGAACGGCCCGGCCTCGTGCAACCGCCAAGCCAGCGCGCGCGAGTCGCGGTGGAACTGGTCCCAGGAGACGGGGAAGATTTTTTCCGGGCGCGGCGGGCTGTCGGGTTGCGGTTTCGGCATGGATTGTTTTTGCTAGCGGGCCGCGGCCGCCATTTGCGACTTTACTTTTTTGAGCATGTCCTCGACCGCGCCTTTCGCCAGTTTCAATTTTTCCGGATCGCGCGAGCGCACCACGATATTGGTATTGGGCCCGAGCGTCTCGTCGAAGAACGGATAGCTGCCGATGATGGTGTCCGGATTGGCCTTGGCGATGGCGCCCAGTTCGGTGCCGACGTCGCCTTCCTTGGCGTCGGCGCGGATGGTTTCCGACAGCAGCTTGGCGCCGGTTTTGAGTTTCGGCGCCACCTCGTCGACCATCGCCTGCATGATCGAGGGCACGCCNNGCGCGCCTCGTTGAGCTCGCCGCCGATCTTGGCCATGCGCTCCTTCAGGATCGCGACCGCCTGCGGGTGGTAATCGATCGGCACGCCGAACGCCTTGGCCACGCAGTCGGCGGTGATGTCGTCATGGGTCGGCCCGATGCCGCCGGTGGTGAAGACGTAGGTGTAGCGCGCGCGCAGCGCGTTGAGCGCCTCGACGATCTCCGCCTCGTCGTCGGAGATCACGCGCACTTCCTTGAGATCGATGCCGATGGCGGTGAGATAGTCGGCGATGAAGCCGATGTTCTTGTCCTTGGTGCGGCCCGACAGGATCTCGTCGCCGATGACAAGGACCGCCGCGGTGACGATCTCAGACTGTGCGCTCATGGCGGTCATCGCGTCCTTGGCGGCCCGAACATGATCCCGAAAAGTGGGAACCGGTTTTCGGATAAGATCATGCTCAAACGAATTGAACACCTAGCGTGGCCCCGCCAGCCACTCAAGGCGCGGCCGACCCTCGCCGCCGCACTGGCCCCCTCCCGATAACCGGTGTCGCCCATTATTTAGGCACTGGCGGGCGCCGCCGACGGGCGCAAATACGTGGTTTTCCTAGGTTTTTCTTGGCCTGAAGCTTGCAGCTTAATAGCCGGGGACGACGGCCGCCGTGCCCCAAGAAGGTCCCATGAAGGAAAGGGCACAAAGCCGCACGGTCGAGCGTTTCTCGTCAACGACCGCGCGCTGGGGGTCCCAAGATGGTTGCCGCGTTCGATGAGATGAAGGGAGCCGACGGGGGCGTGCGGCCGGCCTATGGCGAACTCGCGCGCTGGCTCGATGAGGTGCCGCCCGACGTGCTCGACTACCGCCGGCGCGAAGCCGAGCTGTTGTTCCGCCGCATCGGCATCACCTTCGCGGTCTATGGCGAGGCCGACGCGCAGGAACGGCTGATCCCGTTCGACGTCATCCCGCGCATCATGTCGGGGACCGAATGGCGGTTCCTGGAAAAGGGTCTCACCCAGCGCGTCAAGGCGCTCAATCTGTTCCTCAAGGATATCTATGGCGCGCGCGAGATCCTGCGCGCCGGCGTGGTGCCCGACGATCTGGTGTTCCGCAATCCGGCGTTCCGTCCCGAGATGAGCGGGCAGCGCGTGCCCTACGACATCTACATCCACGTCGCCGGCATCGACATCGTGCGGGTGGATGCCGACACCTTCTACGTGCTCGAGGACAATGCGCGCACGCCCTCCGGCGTCTCCTACATGCTGGAGAACCGCGAGATCATGATGCGGTTGTTTCCGGAACTGTTAGCGCGCCACCGCATCGCGCCGGTGGAGAATTATCCGGACGAATTGCTCGCCACGCTCAAATCGGTGGCGCCGACGGCGGTCGCGCGCGACCCGACGGTGGTGCTGCTCACGCCCGGCGTCTACAACTCGGCCTATTATGAGCACTCGTTCCTGGCCGACAAGCTCGGCGTCGAACTGGTCGAAGGTCGCGACCTGTTCGTGAAGGACGAGTTCGTCTACATGCGCACCACGCAAGGCCCGCGCCGGGTCGACGTGATCTACCGGCGCATCGACGACGACTTCATCGATCCGCTCACCTTCCGCCCCGATAGCGCGCTCGGCGTGGCCGGGCTGATGTCGGCCTATCAGTCCGGCAATGTCACGCTGGCCAACGCGGTCGGCACCGGCATCGCCGACGACAAGGCGGTCTACAGCTTCATGCCGGCGATCGTGAAGTTTTATCTCGGCGAGGAGCCGCTGCTGAAAAACGTGCCGACCTGGCGCTGCCGCGAACCAGAGCATCTCGCCTATGTGCTCGACCATCTGCCCGAACTGGTGGTCAAGGAGGTGCACGGCTCCGGCGGCTACGGCATGCTGATCGGCCCGGCCGCGAGCAAGATCGCGATCGAGCAATTCCGCGCCAAGCTCAAGAGCGCGCCGAAGAACTTCATCGCGCAGCCGACGCTGGCGCTGTCCACCTGCCCCACTTGCGTGGAGCAAGGCGTGGCGCCGCGTCACGTGGACCTGCGCCCGTTCGTGCTCACCGGGCGCGACCGCACCCGTATCGTGCCGGGCGGGCTGACGCGCGTCGCGCTCAAGCAAGGCTCGCTGGTGGTCAATTCCAGCCAGGGCGGCGGGACGAAAGACACCTGGGTGTTGGACGGATGAAAAGAAACCGCACGCCGACTTTTCCTTCCTTTACCTCCCCCCTTGTGGGGGAGATCGGTCCGCGCAGCGGACCGGGAGGGGGGTCGTTGTCGAAGTTAAATAACTTAACTACCCCCCTCCCCAACCCTCCCCCACAAGGGGGGAGGGAGTAAAAGCCATGCTCTCGCGCACCGCCGATAACCTGTACTGGCTCTCGCGCTACGTCGAGCGCGCGGAATATCTCGCGCGCATTCTCGACGCCACACAGCGGCTGAGCGCGCTGCCGCTCGCCTATGTCGGCTCCAGCAACGAATGGGAATCCGCGGTGCTCACCGCCGGCTGCGCCAATGCCTTCTTCAAGGCCTATGACGAGGCCAACGAGGAAAACGTCACCGACTTCCTCGCCTTCTCCACCGCCAATTCCTCATCGATCCGCAGCTGCTTCGAGATGGCGCGCAGCAACGCGCGCGCCGTGCGCACCGCGCTGACCATGGAAATGTGGGACGCCATCAACGGCACCTGGCTCGAGCTCAAGCGCTACGGTAACGGGCCGGCCTCGCGCGAGGAAGTCTCCCGCTTCCTGCGCTGGGTGCAGGAATCCTCGCTGCGCTACGACGGCTCCGCCTACCGCACCATGCTGCGCAACGACGCCTACTGGTTCTCCCGCCTCGGCGTCTATCTGGAACGCGCCGACAACACCGCGCGCATCCTCGACGTGAAATACCATCTGCTGCTGCCCGACAACGAACGCGTCGGCGGACCGCTCGACTATTTCCAGTGGGCGGCGATCCTGCGCTCGGTGTCGGCGCTCACCGCCTACCATTGGGTCTACCGCGAGAGCCTGCAGCCTTGGCTGGTGGCCGACCTGTTGATCCTGAAGGAGGAGATGCCGCGCTCGCTCGCTTCCTGCTACGAGGCGGTCGTGCGCAATCTCGACCAGGTCGCCGGCGCCTATGGCCGGCAGGGCCCGGCCCAGCGCCAGGCCCGCGGCATCCGCGCCCGGCTGCAGAACAGCAAGATGGACGGCATTTTCCAGCGCGGCTTGCACGAATACATCGGCGAATTCATCACCGAGAACAACCGGATGGGCGCCGCCATCACCGAGCAGTTCCTGCTATGAGCCGGCACGGGATATTTATATTGCGCATGATCTTATCCGAAAACCGGTTCCCACTTTTCGGGATCATGCGCAGCCTGTGCTAGATCGTCACCGGTAAATTTGGCCCCCGCGAGCGCATGCGAATCCGCATCTCCCACGCGACGACTTATCGCTACGACACGCCGCCCACCGGCGTGATTCAGCTACTCCGCCTTACCCCGCGCAATCACGACGGTCAGCATGTGGTGGCCTGGCGCGTCGATCTGTCGGAGGATTGCCTGCTGCACCAGCACGAAGACGCCTTCGGCAACATCACTCATTCTTTCACCGCCGAGGGACCGTTCAAAGAATTGTCGGTCGCGGTCGAAGGCGAGGTCGATACCCACGACACCCAAAGCGTGGTAAGCGGCGCGGTCGAGCGCTTTCCGCCCGGACTGTTCCTGCGCGAGACCGCGCTCACGCAACCCGACNNTGCACGGGCTGATGAATGCGCTCAACCGCGAGATGAAATTCGACACCAGTCCGACCGTCAGCACGACCACGGCGGCGGAAGCCTTCGCGCTGCGCCGCGGCGTCTGCCAGGACCTCACCCACATTTTCATCGCGGCGGCGCGCCAGCTCGGCATCCCGGCGCGCTATGTGGGCGGGCATTTCTACCGCGTCGATGGCGTCACCGAGCAAGACGCCGGCCACGCCTGGGTTGAAGCCTATGTCGATAACCTCGGCTGGGTCGGCTTCGACCCGACCAACGGGATCGGCACCACCGAAGCCCATGTGCGGGTCGCGATCGGCCTGGATTATCTCGGCGCGGCGCCGGTGCGCGGCACGCGCTTTGGCGGCAGCGGCGAAACCCTCCAAGTGGCAGTGCATGTCGACCAGGCGCGCCAGCAGGCGCAAAATTAACATGGCGCAGGCGCTGTGACATTGCCGGACATGGGCCCGCGTAGTTATAACCCTGCGGCCGGGACACGGAAAAAGAAGACGGACCACATGACCTATTGCTGCGGAATTCTGGTGCGCGACGGGCTGGTGATGATCGCCGACACCCGCACCAATGCCGGCCTCGACAACGTCTCCACCTTCCGCAAGCTGCACGTCTACACCGAGCCGGGCGAACGCATCATGGCGCTCGCCTCCTCCGGAAATCTGTCGTTGAGCCAATCGGTGCGCAGCCTCCTCGCCGAGGGCGTGGATAATCCGGAAACCGGCGAGCGCGAGACCTTGATGAATTCGCCGACCATGTTCCAGGCCGCGCAGCGCATCGGCCGCGCCGTCCGCCAAATTCAGACGATGGAGGGCAAGGCACTGGAAGCCGCCGAAGTCGAGCACGACGTGGCGTTTCTGTTCGGCGGCCAGATCAAGGGCCGCGCGTTGCGCCTGTACATGATCTATTCGGCCGGCAATTTCATTGAATGCACCATCGACACGCCCTACCTGCAGATCGGCGAGCACAAATACGGCAAGCCGGTGCTCGACCGCGCCATCAAATTCGATACCGACCTTTATGACGCGCTCAAGATCGGGCTGATCTCCATGGATTCCACCATGCGCTCCAATCTCGGGGTCGGGCTGCCGATCGACATCCTGGTGGCACGCCGGGACACCTACAACCCTGAGGTGAATTATCGCATCGAGCCGGGCGAGCCCTATTTCCAGGACTTGCGCGAGCGCTGGTCCACCGCGCTGCGCGCCGCCCATATCGCTATCCCGCGCCCGCCCTATCGCAGCCCGGGCTGAAAATTCTCATCGCCGGCCTTTACCTTCGGTTAACACCGCCGCGCGAAAGGCGGTAAGCCGACGCCATCGGCGCCGCCGAAACGCTGAAACGAAAGCGAAAAGCAAGCTTTCCGCCCTAGTTTCCGCCCCNNACGAAAGGCCGTACACGAGTTGGGACCGCGCGCGCTTGAGCGTCGTGGTCCCGATCGGCGTCATCGTGGCCGTGGCCATCGTTTGCATCGTCGTCGCCGTGCTCTCCTCCGCCCAGCGCGCCGACGAAGTCGCCATCCAGCATGAGAAGCAGTTGTTCGCGCGCGCGCTCAGCACCTACGGCGAGCGCGTGCTACGCGAAATCAAAAGCGTCGCCGCCTCCGAGCAGGCGATCCAGAATATCCGCGTGAAATACGATCCGGTCTGGGCGAACCAGCGCGTCAGGCTTTGGCTGAAAACCTACTTCGATCACGACTACGTCTTCATATTCGACGGCAGCGACAAGCCGATCTTTTCGCAGATCGGCCGCCAGGCGCTCGATGCGTCATGGTTCGACTCGGCGCTGGTCGATCTGGAGTCAGTGCTCGCCTATATGCGCGGGCGCAATCCAGCCTTGCACGGCACGCTCCGCCTCACCGAACCGAGCGTGGCGGAGGATGCCCCGCATACGCAAGCCGCGGTGATCCGCAGCCTCGCGGGCCGGCCCGCGGTCATTGCCGCGGTAGCGGTCGGGCCGGTCGGCGGACTCCTCGGCGCCGGCGACAATGCGGCGCCGATTATGATGTCGGTGAGATTCATCGACAGCGACGCGCTCGCCGGCATCGCCGCGCAACTGCGGCTGACGCACCTGCGCAAGCTCGACGACGCGCCGGCGCCGTCCACCGATTTGACCTATGAGGTGGTTGGGCCGCAAGGCAACCTGATCGCGCGTTTCGCCTGGACGCCGAAGCAGCCCGGCGCCGAGATCGTCAGCAGCGTCATCCCGTTCATCGCCGTCGCGCTCGCCGGCTTCACGCTGCTGGCTGCCTTCGTGCTGCGCTACATGCGCCGCACCGCGGTCGCGATCGCCGCCGGCGAATCGCGGCTGCGTCATCTCGCCATGCACGACCCGCTCTGCGGCCTGCCCAACCGCATCTTCTTCGGCGAGCGGCTGGAGGCGGTGATCGACGAGGTGCGCGCCGGCTCGTCGCCGGCCGCGGTGTTCTATATCGACCTCGACCATTTCAAGGACGTCAACGACACGCTCGGCCACCCCGTAGGCGACGAGCTGATCCGCAACGTCACGCTGCGGCTGTCGCACACGCTGCGCGGCGACGACTTGGTGGCGCGGCTCGGCGGCGATGAGTTCGCGGTGATCTCCTCGATCGGCGACGACAGCACCAAGATGCTGGCGGTGGCCCAGCGCCTGATCGCCGCGATCTGCGCGCCCTATGTGATCAACCGGCAGAACATCGTGATCGGCGCTTCGATCGGCATCGCGGTGATCGACCGCAAATGCGGCGCCGCCGCCGACATCATGCGCTACGCCGACATGGCGCTCTACCGCGCCAAAAACGAGGGACGCAACCGCGCCTGCATCTACGACGCGGCAATGGATGCGGATCTCTCCAACCGCAAGCTCTTGGAAGGCGACCTGCGCGAGGCGATCGAGAATAATCACCTGAAACTGCTGTACCAGCCGATCGTCAACAAGAGCGGCGAGACCCTGGTCGGCGTCGAAGCGCTTTGCCGCTGGACCCACCCGACACGGGGCGAAATTCCGCCCAGTGAATTCATCGCCGTCGCCGAGCACAGCGGATTGATCATCGAGCTCGGCGGCTGGGTGCTGCGGCGCGCCTGCCTCGACGGCAAGGCCTGGCCGGGCCTCACCGTCTCGGTCAACGTGTCGCCGCTGCAATTCCGCCGCGCCGATTTCTTCGACGTGGTGCAACGCACCTTGAGCGAAACCGCGTTCGACCCGGCCCGGCTCGAGATCGAACTCACCGAAAGCGTGCTGCTCGGCAATGTGGATACCGCCGAAGCCGGCATGTTGCGGCTCAAGGCGCTGGGCGTGCGGCTTGCGCTTGACGATTTCGGCACCGGCTATTCGAGCCTGCTCTATCTGCGCCGCTTGCCGTTCGACAAGCTCAAGATCGATCGCAGCTTCGTGCTGAGCATCGAAAAAGCGGCCGACGCCGCGGCGATCGTGCACGCGGTGGTCAGCCTCGGCCGCGGCCTCGGCATGAAAGTGACCGCGGAAGGCGTCGAGACCGCCGACCAGCAGTTGTTCCTGCGCGCGGCCGGCGTGCATTTCATGCAAGGGTTTCGTTTCGGCAGGGCGGTGACCGCCGCCGAAATCACCGCCCGGCTGCAATCGCCTGACGCCTTCAAGCCGATCGACGTGCCCGAGGCGCTCGCCGGCTGAGGCCTCCCGCTCCGCCAACATACTGCACGGGCCCGCGCCCATAGCTGGCGCGCGCGCTTTTGTGATATGGCGGTCGCAACCAATATCGTCTTATTCTGTTTGCGCATGATCTTTTCCGAAAACCGGTTCCCACTTTTCGGGATCATGCCCTAGGGAAGGAAATCCGATGAGTGCATCCGCGAAATTTGCGCTGGTGACCGGAGCCGGAACCGGCGTCGGCCGCGCGGTGGCGATTGCCTTGGCGAAAGCCGGCTACAGCCTGGTGCTCGCCGGCCGGCGCAAGGAGATGCTCGACAAGGTCGCGGCCGAGATCAACGCGGTCGGCGCGCAAGCACTCGCCGTGCCGACCGACGTGTCGAAGCGCGAGTCGATCCTGGCGCTGTTTTCAACCGTGAAATCGAACTTCGGCCGGCTCGATGTCCTGTTCAACAATGCCGGCATCGGCGCGCCAGCCATGCCGCTCGAGGACCTGCCGTTCGAGACCTGGCAGAACGTGGTGGCCACCAATTTGACCGGCATGTTCCTGTGCACCCAAGAAGCCATCAAGATCATGAAGAGCCAGTCGCCGCGCGGCGGCCGCATCATTAACAACGGCTCGATCTCGGCGCACGCGCCGCGGCCGTTTTCGGTGGCCTATACCTCGACCAAGCACGCGGTCACCGGTCTCACAAAATCGACCTCGCTCGACTGCCGGCAATACGACATCGCCTGCGGCCAGGTCGATATCGGCAACGCGGCGACGCCGCTGACCGAGCGCATGGTGCAGGGCGACGGCGTGCTGCAGCCGAGCGGCGCTAGGATGATCGAGCCGCGCATGGAGGCCGAGCATGTCGGCAACGCGGTGGTCTACATGGCCAGCCTGCCGCTCGACACCAATGTTTTGTTCATGACGGTGATGGCGAACAAGATGCCGTTCGTCGGGCGGGGCTGATTATCGTTTCTTTTTCTTCTTCCCGTAAATCGCGTTCCAGTTATCCTTATAGGCTTGCGAAACCGGTTTCTGCCCCTCGCCCCGGCTGTAGCCTGTGGATGGGTCGGCTGCTTTCTCGCCGCTCTCCGCCTTAGGTGCTTCTGCACCTGAAGGGCTTTTGTTCTTCGCAGCGCCCTCATCTTTTTTCGTCGCAGCCGCCTCTTTTTTCGCAGCGGGCTCATTTTTCGGAGCGGGGTTCGTTTTAGTTTTCTTATCGTCGCTGGCCATTGTCTTTCCTAACGCTGATTTGTCTGATCAAGTTGAACTGCCACGGTCGTTCCATCCCCCGCCAACGGGAGACCTTTGGGTTGATACGCCGGACGACGCGGTGGGAGCAACAGGCCATCGAATTCGATCCTGCTTCAGTCACCATGGCCAGCCTGCCGCTTGACACCAATGTGCTGTTCATGACGGTGATGGCGAACAAGATGCCGTTTGTCGGACGCGGTTAAGTTACAGATGCAGATTGGTCGTAAATTCGAGAGGCACAAATGCTTAGAGCAACAGTAGTCAAGTTGGGCGCCAACCTATGTCCGCTTGTGGCTCTCACAGCGCCGACAGGGCAATCCCATGCACAGCAACGGCAAACGGGGTGGATTGCGGATGCTCAAAATGGTTGTCGCTTGTGGAATCCCGATCCCGGGCCTGGAGAAAGCATCAAATGGGACGGGCCATGCGTGAACGGATTTGGTGATGGCAAAGGGACTTTACGCTGGTTTACTAACGGAGAGAATGACGAGACTGACGAAGGCGAATTTCGCCGCGGAAAATTAAATGGAATTGCAATCGTGACCTGGAATGACGGGCGCCGATTTGAGGGACAGTGGCGCGATCACAAACCAAACGGTCAAGGAACGCTTCGAACAAAAGATAGTCAGGTCTATTCTGGCGAATGGCGAAATGGCTGTTTCCAGCAAGACAACCGACGCGCCACACAGAATGCAACCGACAAAGAGTGTGGCTTTCGTTAGACGCATTGGCGTGGGAGATATTTAGGGGACCGCCGTCACCTCGACCTTGCTCCCGGTCTTCACCTTGCCCAGCACCTTCACGCTGCCGAGCGCCTTAGCAAACACGTTGCAGGGGCTGGCCAGCCGCGTCTCGTTGCCCTTGGAGATCGGCGTGCGGCCGAAGCCGATGGCGATGGCCTGGCCTTGCGGCCAGTAGGCGATCTCACCCGGCACGATCACCGCGCGCGCGTCCGGCTCGCGCGCGACCTCCACCGGCACGTCGAAATAGACCTCCTCGCCCCAGGTCAGCACGGACGACGAAAGCGGCAGCGCCGCCGCGATCGCCTTGGCGGTGGGCGTGTCGAGCAGTTCGGCGTCGAGCGTGAGCGCGCCGAAATCGAAACGGATGCGGGCCATGCGTACTCCTGTTGGCTTCTCGATTGCACTGGCCCCGGCAATAGCGCATTTTCATGATCGGGTTGCTGTTGGCAAGCCAAGCAGCGCGACTTGCCCACCGCCGTCGGCGGTTTGCGCGCGCCAGCGTCACGCTCCCTGTGTCATCGGCGACACACCAAAACAAAACTCGACGGAAAACTTATCCTCGCTCCCTGGAGCGGCCTTATCATGGGCGCGCCTTGTTCATTGCGGGCGTCTTCGCGAGACGTTTCGAAGATGGAGCAAGGTGCGGCGCCTGCGGGCGGGGCTCGTAACCCCACCCCCGGGAGGCCTCGGATCGCCGTCCGTCCCCACTAAGAGGGACTGCCTTCAATGGCTGGACGCGGCACGGACGAAGGGCGNNGCCCCGGGGACAGAAAAGCCGCAATGGCGCGCCGAGAGGCGCCACGCATCGGCAACGGTGCGTGACACGTTAAGAATGGACGCGCCGCTTGGCGCGCCATCCCCTCGCTTTATGCGAGGGACGGAAAAGGGAACTACGGCGTACCCGGCGCCGAAAAGAATACGGGCGATGACGCTTGTCTTGGCGCGAACCGGGCAAGTCCGGCACGCGCGGCGTTGGCTAACTCAATGCAGCCTGAACTCGCCGTTGATCGCCTTCAGCTCGGCCGGCTTGATCAGCTTGCAATGCGCGACCTGCACCGAGTGCAGCGGGCCTTCCAGCTTTTCCTGCCAGAACGCCAGGAAGCGCTGCAGCTCCGGAAATTCCGGGAACAAGTCGTAAGCCTGCCAGACATAGGATTGCAGCAGCCAACGATGATCGGGACGCCTATACAGGATGTGTGCGGTCGTCAGGCCAAAGCCAGCAACCTGTTTGCGGAAGTCGTCAGACACAAAGCCTTGCGAAACCATCGCGTCCCCCTTTGCGAGTCGGACACAAGTTTCCAGTCCCAGCACTAGGCATTGCAAGCCGAAAAGGTAAACAAACTGTTTAAAATCAAGACGTTAGCAGCAACCCTGCGAGCCTGCTAACAGCCCCGGCGGCGCGCAAAGGCGCCGGCTGACCATTGCAGGTTCCGGCGGTGCTGGCGTTAACCATTGTTCCGCAAGGGTTTTTGGCCCCTGTTGGCACTCCTCGCGATTGAGTGCTAAAAAACTTCCCGATGGCCCCTTGCGGGCTAGAAGTATGCCCCCACCTGCTAGCCAGGTGCTGGCAAAGGGACGCCGGCTACCCTAATCGCAAAACCATTCAATAACTGAGGAGGACTGCCATGAAGTTCCGCCCGCTTCACGACCGCGTTGTCGTCAAGCGCATCGATGCCGAGGAAAAGACTGCCGGTGGCATCATTATTCCCGACACCGCCAAAGAGAAGCCCTCGCAGGGCGAGATCGTCGCCGTCGGCCCCGGTGGCCGCGACGAAGCCGGCAAGCTGATCCCGATCGACCTCAAGGTCGGCGACACCGTGCTGTTCGGCAAGTGGTCGGGCACCGAAGTGAAAATCGATGGTCAGGATCTCCTGATCATGAAGGAATCCGACATCATGGGCGTGATCGAAGGCGGCGCTACCGCCAAGCGAAAAGCCGCCTAAGCGCTTAGCCGACATCAAACCGAAGGAATTCGAACTATGGCTGCTAAAGACGTCAAATTCGCCGTCGATGCGCGCGACCGCATGTTGCACGGCGTCGACATTCTCGCCAACGCGGTGAAGGTCACGCTCGGCCCGAAAGGCCGCAACGTTGTGCTCGACAAGTCGTTCGGCGCCCCACGCATCACCAAGGATGGCGTGACGGTGGCGAAGGAAATCGAACTCGAAGACAAGTTCGAGAACATGGGCGCACAGATGGTGCGCGAAGTCGCTTCCCGCACCTCCGATCAGGCCGGCGACGGCACCACCACCGCGACCGTGCTGGCCGCGGCGATCGTGCGCGAAGGCTGCAAGGCGGTAGCCGCCGGCATGAACCCGATGGACCTCAAGCGCGGCGTCGATCTCGCGGTCGAAGCCATCGTCGAGCATCTCAAGGCCAACTCCAAGAAGGTCACCTCGAACGAAGAGATCGCCCAGGTCGGCACCATCTCCGCCAACGGCGACGCCGAGATCGGCAAGTTCCTCGCCGATGCCATGAAGAAAGTCGGCAACGAGGGCGTGATCACGGTCGAAGAGGCGAAGAGCCTTGAGACCGAACTCGACGTGGTCGAGGGCATGCAGTTCGATCGCGGCTACATCTCGCCCTACTTCATCACCAACGCCGACAAGATGCGCGTTGAGATGGAAGACCCCTACATCCTGATCTACGAAAAGAAGCTCTCCGGGCTGCAGGAATTGCTGCCGCTGTTAGAGGCAGTGGTTCAGTCCGGCAAGCCGCTGCTGATCGTGGCTGAGGACGTCGAAGGCGAGGCTCTCGCCACGCTGGTCGTCAACAAGNNGGCATCAAGCTCGAGAACGTCACCATCAACATGCTGGGCCGCACCAAGAAGGTGATGATCGACAAGGAAAACACCACCATCATCAACGGCGCCGGCAAGAAGGCCGAGATCGAGGCGCGCGTCGCCCAGATCAAGGCGCAGATCGAGGAAACAACCTCGGACTACGACAAGGAGAAGCTGCAAGAACGTCTGGCGAAGCTCGCCGGCGGCGTTGCGGTGATCCGCGTCGGCGGCGCCACCGAGATCGAGGTGAAGGAGCGCAAGGATCGCGTCGATGACGCGATGCATGCCACCCGCGCCGCGGTCGAGGAAGGCATCCTGCCGGGCGGCGGCGTCGCGCTGTTGCGCGCCACCGAAGCCCTCAAGCGGGTGAAGACCGCCAACGAAGACCAGAAGCACGGCGTCGAGATCGTCCGCAAGGCGATCCAGGCCCCGGCCCGCCAGATCGCCACCAATGCCGGCGAAGACGGCTCGGTCATTGTCGGCAAGATCCTGGAAAAGGACCAGTACAACTGGGGCTTCGACGCGCAGGCCGGCGAGTACGGCAATCTCGTCAGCAAGGGCGTCATCGACCCGACCAAGGTCGTGCGTTCGGCGATCCAGGGCGCGGC
>PKXB01000214.1:0-16746 GCA_003133345.1 Hyphomicrobiales bacterium
ATCGGAAAGGTCAGCTCGCCCGGCGTGTTACTCATCAGCGCGTCGCAGATGGTGCCGCTCATGCGCGCATTGGCCTCGCGCCGCCCGCTCTTAAACGAGCGCAGCGTGTCGTCGAAACCTTCCGGCTCGACCGTGTAGAACTTGGCCGACGGCACGCGCGCCTTGACGCCGAGCGAAATGCCGGCCGCCAATCCGCCGCCCGAGGCGCCGACCACCACGATCTCGGGCTTGAGCAGCAGCTGCCCGAGATCCTCGACGATCTCTCGGCCGATGGTGCCCTGCCCGGCGATGATCAGCGGATCGTCGTAAGGCGGCACCAAAGTGGCGCCGCGCTCGGCCACGAGCCTCGCAGCGATCGCCGCGCGATCTTCCGTGTCGCGCTCGTAAGGCACGATCTCGGCGCCGAGCGCCGCAGTGCGCTCGCGTTTGAGCCGCGGCGCGTCGCTCGGCATCACGATGGTGGCGTGCATCCCGAGTAGCGCTGCGGCCGCCGCCACGCCCTGCGCGTGGTTGCCGGACGAATAGGCCACCACGCCGCCGGCGCGGCGCGCCAAGGGAATCGAGGAAATCTTGTTATAGGCGCCGCGAAACTTGAACGACCCGGTGCGTTGCAGCGTCTCGGCCTTCAGGAACACGCGCGCGCCGAGCCGGTCGTCGAGCACCGGCGCATTGATCAGCGGCGTACGCACCGCCGCGCCGTAAAGCCGCTTGGCCGCGGCCTCGATATCGGCGGCGGTCGGCAGGATCGTTTGGTCGAAGGCGCCCATGGGGCGAGGCTAGCGCCGCGCGCCGCGCGGCGGCAAGAGCACTTAGGCGGCGATGGGGGCCGCTTTGCTACGCGCGGATTTAGTCGCTTCCTCGACATGGGTCAGGAAAATGCGTGCGCTCGCGGCCCAAGTCATGCTCAGCGCGAAATCGCGGCAATCCGCGCGCGAGCATTCCAGCGCTTCCAGGCAGGCGCGCCGCAAATCCTCGTCGAGCCGGCCTACCGGCGCCGCGCCGATCACGTCGCGCGGCGCGGCGGCGGGAAAACCGGCGACCGGCACGCCGCTCGCCAGCGCCTCCCGCAGTACCAGGCCGAAGGTGTCGGTGCGGCTCGGGAACACGAACACGTCGGCAGCGGCGTAGATCTCGGCCAGCGCCTCGCCGTCGCGCGCGCCGAGGAACACCGCGTCGGGATAGGCCTTCGCGAGCTGAGCGCGCGCCGGCCCATCGCCGACCACCAGCTTGCTGCCGGGCAGGTCGAGCTTGAGAAACGCCTCAACGTTTTTTTCGACCGCCAGCCGCCCGACGGTCAGGAAGATCGGCCGCGGCAGATCGAGCGCGCCAAGCGAGCGCGGCCGGAACAAATCCGCATCGACGCCGCGCGGCCACAGTTTCACGTTTTTGAAGCCGCGACCGGTAAGTTCGCTGCCGAGTGTGGGCGTCGCCGCCAGCACCGCCGCGCCGGCGCTGTGAAACCGCCGCAGCCAGCCCCAGGTCACGTCGCAGGTCCAGCGCTCCGGCAGCGGCAAGCGTTCCGCGAGATAATCGGGAAAGCGGGTGTGCAGACTGGTGGTGAACGGCAAGGAGCGCTTCATGCAGACGCGGCGCACGGCATGGCCGAGCGGGCCCTCGGTCGCGATATGGATGGCGTCCGGCCGCGCGCGCGCGAGCCGCCGCTCCATATCGCCCGGCCCCGGCAGCGCCAGTCTTATTTCCGGATAGCTCGGCATCGGCAGCGTCCAGAACTCGCCCGGCGCCAGGAATTCCAGTTCCGCGCCGAGCGCGCGCGCCTCGCGCGCGACGTGCCCCAATGTGCGCACCACGCCGTTGACTTGCGGGTGCCACGCATCGGTGGCGACCAGGATTTTCATGCGGCCTGTGCTTGCGCAGCGTGCGGCGCGGACTCGATGTCCTCGCCCGTGCGCGTCCAGGTAATGATCTCGAAGCGGCCATCGTGGCCCTCGGCCACCGCCGTGCAGCTTTCCACCCAGTCGCCACAGTTGATGTAACGCAGGCCGAAATCGTCGTGCATGGCGGCGGTGTGAATGTGGCCACAGATCACGCCGTCGACGCGATGATGCTTGGCCTCGGTAGCGAGCGCCTTCTCGAAAGCGCCGATAAAATTGACTGCGTTCTTCACCTTCAGCTTGGCCCATTTCGACAGCGACCAATAGGGCGCGCCCAGCACGCGGCGCATGCCATTGAACAAGCGGTTGGCGGTGAGTGCGAAGGCGTAGGCCTTGTCGCCGAGCAGCGCCAGCCACCGCGCCTGCGTCACCACCAGATCGAAGATGTCGCCGTGCACGACCAGATAGCGGCGGCCGTCGGCGGCGGCGTGGATCGCGTTCTCCACCACTTCGATGCCGCCGAAATGGCTGCCGTAATAGCCGCGCAGGAATTCGTCGTGATTGCCCGGGATGTAGATGACGCGCGAGCCCTTGCGGCCCTTGCGCAGCAGTTTCTGCACCACGTCATTATGCGCCTGCGGCCAGTACCAGGACGAGCGCAGCGCCCAGCCGTCGACGATGTCGCCGACCAGATAGATGGTGTCGGCTTCGTGCAGGCGGAGGAAGTCGAGCAGTCTGTCGGCCTGGCAGCCGCGCGTGCCGAGATGCACGTCGGAAATGAAAAGCGCGCGAAACCGTCGCGTGTCCGTCACGATGCGGCGATTACCAGTGCGATCATCATGTGCAGGAGCACTAGCAGAGCTTGATTTCAGTTTTATGACAGCCCTTGACGCTTGACCCGCCTTGCACCGACACTCACATCAGCAAAAGGGGTGCTGCATGGATTTGGGAATTGCCGGCCGCAAGGCCATCGTTTGCGCGTCGAGCCGCGGGCTCGGCAAAGCCTGCGCGCGCGCGCGCGCCGAAGCCGGCTGCGAGGTGGTGATCAACGGCCGCGACGCCAAGAAGCTGGAAGCCGCCGCCGCCGAGATCGCCAGCCTGACCGGCGCCAAGGTCACCGCGGTGGCGGCCGACGTCGGCACGCCGGAGGGTCAAAAGACGCTGCTCGCCGCCTGCCCCGCGCCCGACATCCTGGTCAACAACAACAGCGGGCCGCCGATGCGCGACTTCCGCGAGCTGACGCGCCCGCAGATGATCGACGGCGTGATCGCCAACATGATCGTGGCCATAGAATTGATCCAGAAGGTGATCGACCCGATGAGCCAGCGCAAGTTCGGCCGTATCGTCAACATCACCTCGGGCTCGGTGAAGATGCCGCTCGCCGGCCTCGATCTCTCGTCCGGCGCGCGCGCCGGCTTGACCGCGTTCCTCGCCGGCGTGGCGCGCACGGTGGCCGGCAACAACGTCACCATCAACAACATCCTGCCGGGCGCGTTCGACACCGACCGGCTGCGCGGCGTGCTGGGCAAGACCGCCGAGCAGAAGGGCGTGAGCGTCGAGGAAGCCGCCAAGGCCCGCAAGGCCATCATTCCGGCGCGGCGCTTCGGCGATCCGGCCGAGTTCGGCGCGGCTTGCGCCTTCCTGTGCTCGGCGCAGGCCGGCTACATCACCGGACAGAACCTGCTGATCGACGGCGGCACGTTCAACGGGGCGTTCTGAATCTGGGTTCCAAACGAAAAAGGCCGGCGTCGCCGCCGGCCTTTTCACGTCGCCATCGGCGATTGGCTATTTGTGGTAGAGCGTCGACGTCGGCGCCGGAGCCGGGTCGTCCCAGCGATAGCGCAGCGCCACCGAGATGATGTCGACGTGGGAATCCACCGTGCCGGTGTAGGTGCCGGTGACGCCCGGAATAAAGGCCGGGTTGGTGGCGTCGACGATGTTGATCGGCGCGCTTTTCACAAAGACGTGCGAATAGGCCAGGTCGAAGGTTGTTTTGGCGGAGTATTTATAGGTGCCGCCAATCGACAGCCATGTGCGGTCGTTGTCCGGGATAGCCGGGCCGCGAACTTGATCGGTGACCGGCGATATCTCGTAGGCAACGCCGCCGCGTAGCGTAATTTGCGGGCTCCACTGATATTCTGCGCCAGCCGAGAAGAACCAACCGTCTTGGTAATTGAGCGGAATGACGAGGGGATTACCCGCAAGCGTAACCTGCGCACCATTTGGCTGCAGAATGGCTACGTTTGTAGTGCGGCCCCAGTGCGACCATTCGACCGTACCCATTACCGTCCATTGCGAGGAAAGCTTCTGGCGCAAACCAAGGCTTACGATATCCGGGACGTTGATCGTGCCGTTGATTGAGCCGCATTGGCTGAGGAAGCAAAGTGCATTAGCTGTAAAGGCCCCGTTGATCTTCTGGTCCATCCCCGAGCGCCAGCCCAAACCAACCGTCGTTGTCGGCGTCGGCGTCACCGTGAGGCCGGCCGTGAAGCCATAGGCCCAACCCGCGCCGTTGATGGCTGCCTGATTGGTTGGCCCAAAAGAGGTGCCTTGCGTGAAGGTCAACTTGGCATATTGGATTTGCGCACCCACGCCGACACTGATCCAATCGTTGATCTTGTAGGCAATTGACGGCGCAAAGTTATAGGTCGTCAGGTTCTCTCCGCCCGCGGCGAACTTACGGCCAGCCCAAACATCCGGAAAGGTTTCGGCAAGACCGAAGGGCGAATTGACCGACAGACCCAGCCAGAGCTTCTGATTGAATTGGTAGGAGTAATAGCTGGACGGGACCAGCGCCGAGTGGGCGACGTTGTCGGTGCCGCCAAAGGCCACGCTTGTGCCGGCGCCGGTCACAGCAGTCGGCGTGTTCGCGGAATAAGGAAGAATGCCGCTTAAGGACGATTCGCTCTGCAGGCCGGCCTGCTGCGTCATGGTCGCCGGATTCCAGAACATCGCCGACAGCGAGCCGCCCGCGGCGACGCCGGCGAAAGACGATCCCTGCCCCCAGGCGC
The DNA here is from genome assembly GCA_003133345.1 of Hyphomicrobiales bacterium. GTDB lineage: Bacteria > Pseudomonadota > Alphaproteobacteria > Rhizobiales > Xanthobacteraceae > Pseudolabrys. The sequence continues at coordinate 4,844 of PKXB01000214.1, forward strand.
TCTGCTCGCGAACCGCCAATCCACCGGCATTCGCATCGGCCGTGGCGGCGAGCAACACGCCGACCCCGCTGCACGCCAACAGGACCGCCTTCAAACCACGAAATGACATTACCCAGCCCCCCAAAAATGCTGCGCCAAGCCCGATCGACGCAGGTTGGGAACATCGTGCCCCTGGAGTCGGCCGCCGACAATGGCCCGCCGCCAAATAGCCGCCTTCAAGCAACAATTTGCACAAATTTTAGCTGACTGTGGCCGCCGTGCCACAGGCCTCGGGAACGGCTTATCCGCTCCCCGGCGAGTCTAAAACAAACGCCAATTCAAAGGGTTGTCTGTATACTCGCGCGCGTCGCCGGCGCTGCGGGCGGCGTTATAGCGGAATACCGCCGGCGCCGCCGCAATTTGAGGCTGCGCTGTCGTCCTATCCCGCTCACCCAGCCGAACGTGCGCCGGCGCGGGCATGCCGGAGTTGCTCTTGCGCGTCGAACGCCACGCCCAGCCGCGTGGCGGTGCGCCAGATCACGTGGCACGAGGCCTTCACGTGATCGATTTCGACCATCAGCACGAATTCGTCCGGAATACCGAGCTGGCTCGCCACTTCCAGGCAAGCGCCGGCGGGCGACAGATTGCGCACGCGGCAGTCGACGCCGCCGTCGCGGTTGAACGTGATGCTGCCCGCTTTCAGCGTGCGGTGGCGCGGGACCTGGCGTCTCTCCTGCATGACATCCTCCGTCGCTATCGGCATTCGTGCGCTCCTGCACAACCCTGCCGATGTGCGGTCAGACGGTTTGACCCATACGAGCATCATACGCCCGGCGCTTTAGCCGATGGTGAAACTGAGCGTCGAAATACGAATGTTTCCGTTGGTATTTAGTAACCATGACGCGCGGCGAAAACTCGGCTTTTTCCGCACATCGCTGCGTATTTTATTTCCAATTTACGGAATCTAAGCGGCGGCCGGGCCTACAGTCAGCGCGAATGTTTCACCAGGGACACACTCGGCGCCGTGCTGCAATGGCTCATCAGTGACTGCCGCCTGTTCGGCCTGCCCGTGCAGAATTGGATGTGGGTCCTCCCCAGCGGCCTGCTGCTCTACCTTGCCGTGCTGACCGTCATCCGGCGCCGGCAAACGGGCATTCGGTAGGGATCGGCGCGCTATCGCTTTACAGAACGGCAGCCGGCAACAGGGCGCGCGCCGACAACGCCAGCTTGAAGCTTGCCATCGCTTCCTCGATGAGCGCCGCGCTATTGGCCCTCTCCAGCTTGCGCAGCAAAACTTTCAGCGTTGGATCCTTGTCGCGGATCACCCACCGACGCGTGAAAACCTGCGCGTCGTAGATCGACGTGATGCGCACCGGCGCGGCAACGTCCGGCAGCCAGGCATCGAAGTGCTGGGTGAACGGAATGGTCATGTCAGAAATTGGACGGCTGCAGATCGTAGGAGCCGCCTTTGCGTCCGCTGCCGTAGAGTCTGGCGGCGGCCGCGCGGATGCACGAGACGTTGCGGTCGAAAGCCTCGAGCAGCGCCGTTTCGTTGTTGGCCGCCTTGGGCGTCAGCAACTGCAAGGCTTCGGCGCTGATGAAGAACGACGCCTCCATCGATTGGTCATGTCCCCAAAAATGCACCGCGTTGCGCGTGGCGTCGTAATGGCGGCTGGCGTTGGGAAATCCGATCGTCATGGGCGCACCATGCGCGCCTCCGAACCGCAGCGATATGGCCATGACGGGTTTATTTTCGAACGCAAAATCCCGCCGGTACGCCGGTACGCGCCTTGTGGCGACGCCGCCATCGGCCTATCTATGTCACGGAGATACCGACGAGAAACGGCTGACATGCGGCTTTCGTTCTGCGCCGGCCGGTTGTTAGCGTTCCTGCCAAAGCGGCATGTTTGAGCGGACCGGCGTCCGCGGAAAGACGATCCATGCAACTCTATATTTTCAAGTCCGAAGCCAGCCGCGACTTGCGTGCGTTTTGCGACGACCGCGGCGGCCAGAAATTGCCGGCGCAATTCCGTCCGTGGCACGCGGTCGGCGTCGTGCGCGAGGATGCCAGGCCGCCGAACAACCTCAGCCGCGACGTGATCGAGGCCTCGATCGCCAGCGACGGCTATCAGCTCTGGAAGTTGAAGAGCGCCAAGAAGCAGTAAGCGATGGCCACCCGTCCCTGCCGAGCCGATGCGGATCTTAAACGAATCTGGCAGTTGCTGCTGCCCGACACGGCCTTCCCGGCGTGCGGGGTGCCGGCGGATGCCGACATTGCTGCTAGCAAAAGCGCCGCACCGGTGAACGAGACACGCACCACACACGCATCGTCCGGCCCGGGACTTCAGGCGCGAATGGATTTCAGTAGGCGACAGGTAAGTGGCGGCAGGATCGCCCGATCAGCCAAATAATTCCGGCAAGCAGCAGAGGAACGATCGGGATAATCGGTTCGCCTCGGCTGGCGTCATAGAAGTAGCCTACTATGACCAGCAGTGCGATGAGGCCGGCGAGAATTGTCGCCATCCGATAAAGAAGCTCTCCCCAGCGCGCTGCCATTTCACCCTCGCCTTTGGCGGTTGATTGCTTGTGACTACGCCGGAACAAGGCCTAAGGTTCCGGCAGTCATGGTCATTTTAGCTGCATGTATCCATGGAACCCCCTGCGCAGGCTCGAGAATGCAAATGCGTTGCATCACTCGCCTGACCAACGCGTCTTCAAAGAAGGTTGCCCGCACGTCGCCAAATGGGAAAGCGCTGGCAGCCCCGCCGAAGCCTACAGGGCGAAGGCGGGCGCCGCAAAAAATACGGGCGATGGCGCTTGCGTGGACGCCCCTCCCTTGCCCCTGCCCCTCCGCCATCGCATGATCCGCTCGGACCCGCCTTTCAAACCAACCCCAAAACAAACACCCGAGGGAGATGAACCCACATGAAACTCGTCCGCTATGGCGCGCCCGGCCGCGAGAAGCCCGGCATCATCGACGCCGACGGCAAAATCAGGGACTTGTCGCGCATCGTGCCGGATATCGACGGCGCCATGCTGGCCGCCGGCGGCCTCGCCAAGATCAAAAAGGCCAATCTCAAGCGGCTCAAGACCGTCGCCGGCAAGCCGCGGCTCGGCCCCTGCGTCGGCCATGTGCGCAATTACCTCGCGATCGGGCTCAATTACTCCGATCACGCCGCCGAGGGCGGTAACCCGATTCCGAAGGAGCCGGTCGTCTTCAACAAGGCGCCGAGCTGCATCTGCGGGCCGAACGACAACACCATGATCCCGAAGGACTCCAGCAAGCTCGATTACGAATGCGAGCTCGTCATCGTGATCGGCAAGCGCGCGCGCTATCTCGCCAAGGATAAGGCGATGGACGCAGTCGCCGGCTATTGCCTGGGCAACGACGTGTCGGAGCGCGCGTTCCAGCTGGAGCATGGGCAAACCTTCGCCAAGGGCAAGGGCGCCGAGACCTTCGGCCCGCTCGGGCCCTGGTTCGTCAGCAAGGACGAAATCAAGGACCCGCAGAACCTCGCCGTATGGTCGAACGTCAACGGCGAGAAGCGCCAGAATGGCAACACCCGCAACATGATCTTCGACTGCCAGCATATCGTTTGGTATTGCTCGCAATTCTTCGTGCTCGAGCCGGGCGACGTGATCGCCACCGGCACGCCCGCGGGCGTCGGCATCGGCCGCAAGGTTGAGCCGAAATATTTGCGGGCCGGCGACGTGGTCGAACTCGGCGTCGACGGGCTGGGCACCCAGACGCAGAAGATCGTGCCGTTCAAGGCGTGAGGCTTGCCTCGCCGCGCACTTGAACTTGGTCAAGCTCGCGGCTCTCGCGGCGAGAACATGCTGCATGGAAAAATGATACGAGGAATCGGACCCGATGTCTGATCGCAAGCCTTTGGCGGCGCTTCCGCGGGGTATCATCCATGTTCCGGTCACACCCTTCACGCCGGACAATAAAGTCGATCTCGACACATTCAGTCGTGTCATTGAATTCCTGCTTCGTCACAACGCGTCGTCGCTCTGTATCAATCTGCACCTCGCAGAATCTCTCAATTTGACAATCGACGAGCGCAAGCGCCTGGCCAAAACCGCGGTTGCGGTTGTCGCCGGCAGAGTGCCGGTCATTGTCCATGTCAGCATGCCGGGCACCGACCAAGCCGTGGACCTTGCGCGCCATGCTGAAGAAGCCGGCGCCGACTGCGTGATTGCCATTGCGCCCTACTATTGGAAGCCGTCGCAGGAAGCTCTTTACGCGCATTTTTCCGCCATCATGTCGGCGACCGGCCTGCCCTTCATCGCCTATAGCTCGCCCACCATCATGGATGGCATCGGCATCGCGCCGTCGACTCTGGTCAAACTGATCGAGCGTTTTCCCAAGTTCATCGGACTCAAAGAGGCCAGTCACAACTGGGAAAAATATCTTGAACTCGGACGCGCCGCCAAAACGGTGCGTCCGGATTTCGGTCTGTTCGTCGGCACGGAATGGATGATTCCATGCCTCACGCTGGGCGGAACCGACTGCATGTCGGTCTTTGGCGGCATCGCTCCCCGCTTCGTCAAAGCCCTGTACGATGCGACGACGAGCGGCCGCCTGAACGATGCGCTTGAACTGCAATATAAGTTTTCCGAGCTCTATCAGATCGCCAAGGTCGAGTATCCGGCGCCGACCAAGGCCATGTGGGACATCATGGGGCGGCCGGTGGGTTCACCCAGGCTGCCCAACCGCCCGCTCTCGGCGGACGGAAAAAAAGCGATCAGGTCGGCGCTCGAAAAGCTCGGGCTCTTCGACAGCGAACCGCATGGATGGTAGAAAACATCGGACAAGAAATTTGCACTATTTGGAAAATAGGGAGACGACAATGAAAAAAATACTACCCGCACTGGTAGCCGCGGTCGGCCTGTTAGCCCTCACAGCGGCGCCATCGCTCGCCCAAGAATGGCCGCAGCGCGGAACGATAAGGATGATCGTTCCATACCCGGCCGGCGGCGGCACCGACGTGGTCGCCCGCATCGTCGCGAAGTTTTTAGCGGAGCGTTTGCAGCAGACCATTATCGTCGAGAACCGCGGCGGCGCCAACGGTCAGGTCGGGCTTCAGGCGTTGAAGCAATCGCCTCCCGACGGCTACACGATGGCGATGACGTCCGACAGCCCGATGACGGTCAATCCATGGGTCTACAAGAGCATCCCCTATGACCCGATGAAGGATTTCATCCACGTTACCTCGGTCATCCGGCTGCCGTCGTTGTTGGCCGTGCATCCCTCCCTTCCCGTGCACAATGTTGCGGAGCTGATCGCGCTCGCGAAGTCGAAGCCCGGCAGCCTCAGTTACGCCTCGGCCGGCGTCGGCAATTTCAGCCATCTCGAGGCGGAACTGTTCTCGCAGGCGGCGGGCGTGACGATGGTGCACGTGCCTTACAAGGGCACCGGGCCTTCGGCCATGGGGATGATCGGCGGCGAAGTCCAGCTTGGATTCAACAACGTCTCGACCTTGTGGCCGTATGTCAAAGCGGGAAAGTTGGTTGCGCTTGCAGTCATGGAACCGAAGCGAATGCCGGAGCTGCCCGATGTGCCGACGATTGCCGAGACCATACCCGGTTTCGATATGGCGCCGTGGGTCGGCATCATCCTGCCCTCCGGAGTTCCCAAGCCGATCGTGGACCGCCTGACCAAGGAAATACTCGCGGTGATGAGCGACTCCGCGGCTGTTAAGTTGTTCACCGATCAGCAACTGGTCGTGATGACGCTGCCCGGCGAGCAGTTTACCGCTCTGATCAAAAAGGATTCTGATAAGTGGGAAAAGGTGGTGAAGACCGCGGGCATCAAGATGGAGTGAAAATCGCGTTCAGCGAGAATTGAACCTGCCAATAAAAAAGCCCCGGGGTTTTGCCCCGGGGCTTTGTCGTTAGCCGTTAGCGCAGAAAGCTCACTCCGCCGCCTGTTGCGCCCGGCCGAGCGTGGCGCGCGCCACGTCGCGGAATTCCGCATGGCTCAGCATCTTCTTGTTGGTCAGCGAATGCAGCTTGACGGCTTGCAGCACCTTCATGGCGTCCGCTTCCGACACCTGCATGCCGACGTCGTTGAGCCACATGTTGATCGAGTCGATGCCCGAGCCCTTGCCCATGACCACTTCCGCCGGTGGCTGGCCGACCGCGCTCCAGCGGATCGGGAATAATTCAGTGGCGTTCTTCTCGCCGCAGTTCTTGAACCACGACGCGATGATGCCGGACTCGATCTGATACAGCCCCGAGCCGACGATCGCCTTGTTGGTCGGCACCAGCACGCCGGTCAGGCGCTGCACCAGATTGGCGAGCGGCGTGAGCTTGGTGGTGTCGATGCCGACATCGACGCCGTACATGGTCTTGAGCGCCATGACGATCTCTTCCATCGGCGCGTTGCCGGAGCGTTCGCCGATGCCCAGGACGGTGGTGTGCATGACCTCGACGCCGAGCGACAGCGCCATGATGGTGTTGGCCACCCCCATGCCGAAGTCCTGGTGGAAGTGCGCTTCCAGNNCGCTTCTTGATGCGCTTCTGCACCTCGGTGACGAAATACTTCATGGCGTGCGGCGACAGCACGCCGAAGGTGTCGACCAGCGCCAGCGCGTCCATGTGGCCTTCTTTGCCGACCTTCTCGATCAGGTCGAGCGCCCATTTCAGCTCGGCGCGCGAGAAGTCGATCGGGAAGAACACCACCTCGAGCCCGTTGTCGTGCGCGAATTTGGTGGCTTCGACCGAGGTCTCGATCGCCTTTTCCAGCGGCCACCGATAGGCCAGCTCGAGCATGTGCTTGCTGGACGGGATTTCCATCACCACGCCGTTGACGCCGGTATCGACGGCGCGCTTGACGTCTTCCTTCATGCAGCGCGCGAACGAGAATATCTGCGGCCCCAGATTGCGCTTGACGATTTCCTTGATGGCGTCGTTGTCGGACGGCGAGACGATCGGCATGCCGGCTTCGATGCGGTGCACGCCGGCTTCCGCCAGCGCCTCGGCGATGCGGATTTTCTCGTCCTTGCTCAGGATGACGCCGGTCTGCTGTTCGCCGTCGCGCAGCGTGACGTCGTGGATCTTGATGTTCTTGGCGAACTTGAAGTCCTTGGTGACTTCAGGCGCGTAATTCCATTCGCTGACGAACCAGTCATTGGTCTTCCAGGGTGTGGGATTTGCCATCCGTTTATTCCTCTCGCAGTGCCGTGGGGGTGTGAAATTGGGGCATTTTTACCAGGCCGGCCAAGCCGGGCAATCAGGCTGAGAAGACCGTATTCGCCGCTGGCAACATTGATATTTCGCAAGTCCGGGCCGAAATTCCTTATTTGAGAGCCCCTTTATAAGGGGTACCGGCGGCTCAGACTACCGGGTTAGCGAGCTCGCCGATGCCCGAAATTGCGATGCGGACCACATCCCCAGGCTGCAGATAGCGCGGCGGATTAAAGCCGATGCCGACGCCGGCCGGCGTGCCGGTGGCCAGCAGGTCGCCCGGCTCCAGGGGCACATAGGCGGTGACCGTTTCGATAAAGCTGGGGACGTCGAAAATCATGTCGCGCAGCTTGGCGGATTGCCGGCGCTCGTCGTTGACGTAAGTGGCGAGCTCCTGCTCGCCCGGCACGCCGAATTCGTCGCGCGTCACCAGATACGGGCCGACCGGGCAGAAGCCGTCCAGGCTCTTGCCGAGAAACCATTGCTTGTGGCGCTGCTGCACGGCGCGCGCGGTGAGGTCGTTGACGATGGTGTAGCCGAACACGTAATCGAGCGCGTCTTCGCGTTTGACGTTCTTGGCATGGCGGCCGATGACGACGCCGAATTCGCCCTCGTAGTCCACCGTGTGGGTCGGGTCCAAACCGGACACGATCTTCTGCCCCGGATCGGCGAGCGAGGAGGGCGACTTGGTGAAGATCACCGGATCGGCCGGCACCTCCTGCTTGTCGCCGGACTGATCGACGCCGCTCTGCGCGAATTCGCGGGCGTGGTCGTGATAATTCTTGCCGACGCAGATCACGTTCTTGCTGAGCGGGCCGACCGGGGCGGCGAGCTTGGCGCGGGCGAGCGCGACCGGCTCGCCGTATTCCGGCGGCGTGCCGGCGGCGAGCAGCTTGATGACATGGCGCAGATCGCGCAGCGAGCCGCCGCCGACCGAAAACGGGCGAAAGCTGTCGCCCTCGACGGCGCCGAAAATCTTGCCCTGCGGGGTGTGGATGGCTGCAATTCGCATGATCTTGCAATGACCTTTCCGTATGGGCGGATGACGTTCCGCTTGGCGGACAAGCCGCTAGCAAAGACGGGGGTAAGGTTCAAGGCGTACCGGCCCTGTCATTCCGGGGCGCGAGCCAACGGGACCGCGCTAAGCGCGGCCCGATGACAGGCTCCTCGAGCGAGCCCGGAATGACGATTGAGGCTCTCGCGGGACCAACAGGCCCCTATTCCTTTTTCAAGCTCTTGATCGTCGGCACGCCGTTCACGTTCTCGGTCGTGATCGACACCTGGTCGCCCGGTTTGACGGCGTTGAATACCAGGCCATCCTGAACCTTGAACTGTGTCGGCGCCATTGAAGCGCCCGCACCCGTCGTGCCGCTGATCTGGATGGAGATTTTGCCTGTGGCTTCGTCGACGCTCACAACTTTCCCTTTTATCGTTTCCTGCGCATAAGAGAGGCCGGAAGCGCCGAGGACGAGCGCCGCGGCCAAAAGAATGCCGGCGTATTTCATGGGAGGTCTCCTTCACTGGTTATCGGAGACAACCCGTAATCAGCCGAATATGTTCCACGGGCCGGCCGGTCATTCCGGGGCGCGAGTGCTCTCGCTTCACCTCTCCCATAGGGAGAGGTCGCCGCGCAGCCGAAGTCGGATATATCCGACTTCGGCCAATTCTAAATGCCGAACTCGGGTAAACCCGAGTTCGGGTGCGCGGCGGGTGAGGGGGTATGGACTATCGAGAATCTCGGAACCCCCTCACCCCAACCTTCTCCCCAATGGGGAGAGGGAGCAGGCCGAGTTCGCTGCAAATTCACGCCCCCCTCGCCCTTAACACTGCCTCAATCGAGATGCGCGACCACGGCGCGCTGCTTTCGCGGAACGCCGCGTAGGAGGCGTGCACCCGGCCGGAGATTTCGCTGCGCGCGGCGATGTCGCCGACCACGTCGGCCGCCTGCTGGCGCGCCGCGGCGACCAGGTCGTCCGGGAACGCCGTCAGCTTCACGCCGTGCTCTTGGGTGAGCGAGACCAGCGCCTGCGCGTTGAGCCGCTCCATTTCGGCCAGCGCGTAATTCGCCTCCGTAGCGCAAGCATGCGCGACGATCGCCTTGAGGTCGTCGGCGAGCGCGTCCCACACCTTGAGCGCGACGATGCACTCGCCGGTGCCGTTCGGCTTGTTGAAGCCGGGATAGTAGTAGAACGGCGCCACCCGATAGAGCCCGAGCGCGATGTCGGTGCCGGGCCCGACGAATTCGGCGCCGTCGATGACGCCCGATTGCAGGCTGCTGAGAATTTCGGCCGGCGGCGTGGTCTGCGGCGTGGCCCCGAGCCGGCGATAGACTTCGCCGCCTAAGCCCAGCGAGCGCAGCTTCAGGCCGCGCAAATCGGCGAGGCTCTTGAGCTCGCGGCGGAACCAGCCGCCCATGCAGACGCCGGTGTTGCCGCCCATGAACGGCTTCACCCCGAATGAAGCATAAAGTTCGTCCCACAGCGCCTGGCCGCCGCCGGCGTCGATCCAGGCCACGTGCTCGGCCGGCGTCAGCCCGAACGGCACGGTGGTGAAGAAGGCCGCCGCCGGCATCTTGCCCTGCCAGTAGAACGAAGCGGTGTGGCCGATATCGGCGACGCCGTTGCCGACCGCGCCCAGCACCTCGAAGGCCGGCACCACTTCGCCCGCCGCATAGACGGTGATGTCGATGCGTCCGCCCGACAGCGTGCGGATGCGCTCGGCGATGCGCTCGGCCGACAGGCCCGGCCCGGGCAGCCGCTTCGGCCAGGACGTGACCATGCGCCATTTGACCCTTTGCGCGCGCGCAATGGCCGGCGCGGCCAGCGTGCCGGCGATGCCAACGCCCGCAGTCGCTATGAATTTTCGTCGCGTGGTCATGGCTCTCTCCATTGCGCATGAAAATGATGCAGCGGCCCGGGACCGTGGCCGACTTTGAGTTGGTCGGCGTGGGCAATGGCCGCGGTGACGTAAGCCTTGGCGTCTTGCGTCGCGGCGATGAGATCGCGACCCTTGGCGAGGCCGGCGGCTACGCCTGCGGACAGCGTGCAGCCGGTGCCGTGGGTATTCTTGGTGGCGATGCGTTTTGCGGCGAGCCGCACGACCTTGCCCTGCCCGATCAGCAGATCGACACTTTCATCGCCTTGGCCGTGACCGCCCTTGATCAGCACGTTGCGCGCGCCGAGCGCCAGAATTTCGCGCGCCTGCACTTCCATTTCCTCTTCGTTGCGCGCCAGCGATGCGCCAGTTAGCGCGGCCGCCTCTGGCAGATTGGGCGTCACCACCAGCGCGCGCGGAATCAGCAGCCGGCGCAACGCTTCGATTGCCTCCCGCGTCAGCAGCGTATCGCCGGAACTGGCGACCATCACCGGATCGAGAACGATATTGCGGGCGCGATGGCGTGCGAGCCCTTGCGCTACTGCCTCGATCGTCGCCGACCGAAACAGCATGCCGATCTTCACCGCATCGACCGAAAGATCGGCGAAGACCGCGTCCATCTGGGCGGCGATGAAACCGGCCGGCACGTTATAGATCGCGGCAACGCCTTGCGTGTTCTGCGCCGTCAGCGCCGTGATGACGGACGCGCCATAGACGCCGAGCGCGGCGAAGGTCTTCAAGTCGGCCTGGATGCCGGCGCCACCGCTCGAATCCGAGCCTGCGATGGTGACGGCAATCGCGGTCATGCCGGCTCTCGCAGCTCGAGCACGTCGTCCACCACCGCGCGCAGATCTTGCGCGGCTTGCGCCGGGTCGCCCGCCAGTGAAAGCGCCGAAATGACCGCCACGCCGTCGGCGCCGGCCGCGATCACCTCGGCGGCGTTGCCCGCATTGATGCCGGAGATGGCGCAGATCGGAAAATTCGGCGCGCGGGCGCGGATCGCGCGCACGATGTCGCGCAGGCCGGAGGTCCCGATCGGTGCATTGGCATCATCCTTCGAGCCGGTGGCGAACACCGCGCCGATCGCCACGTAATCGAGCAGTTCGAGCGGGGCGGCCTGCGCCTGCTGGACCGTGCTCAGGCTCAGCCCAATGATGGCGGTGCGCCCGAGCAGCAGCCGCGCATCGGCGACCGACATATCGTCCTGCCCGATATGCACGCCGTCGGCTTCGGCGGCGAGTGCGACATCGACGCGGTCGTTGATCAGCAGCGGCACGCCGCCCGGCTCCAGCACGCCGCGCAGCGCGCGCGCTTCCTCCACCATGGCGCGCGTGGAGCCGTGCTTGTCGCGCAACTGCACCAGCGTGACGCTGCCGGCGATCAGGCCGGCGAGATCGGCGAGCCGGCGTCCGCCGGCGACGGCGGGATCGACAAGCGCATAGAGGCGAAGATCGACATTCATCAATTCACCTTTGCGCGTGCGATCAGGGTCGGCCCATCGAGATTATAAAGCGTATCGATAATCGCGACTGCGAAGCTGCCGGGCCCATTCACCTTGGCGGCCGCCAATTCGCCGGCGACGCCGATCATCGTCAGCGCCGCCGCGGTGGCGTGCCAGGCGTCCGGTTCGACGCCAAGACAGGCCGCGACCAGCGCCGAGGCGGCGCAGCCCATGGCGGTGACCTTGGCCATCAGCGCATGGCCGTTGGCGATTGTCGCGAGCCGCTCGCCGTCGCTGACCAGATCGGTCGCGCCCGACAAGCCAACGATGATCTTTTTGTCGCGCGCGTAGACCGCCAGCGTTTCGCGCGTCGGCTCGCTCCCCGACAAAGCGGAAAATTCCGCGCCATTGAGCCGCA
>PKXB01000214.1:16753-16940 GCA_003133345.1 Hyphomicrobiales bacterium
CCCGCGTCGCAGCTTCCACCGCCATCACGGTGGCCGCACGACGCTCGCGATCCAAGGTGCCGAGATTGACCAAAAGCGCGTTCGCGCCGGTAACGAACGGACCAATCTCCTCGGCCGACAGCGTCATCGAGGGCACGGCGCCTGCCGCCAACAGCACATTGGCGGTGAAATTCTGCGCCACCGCATT
>PKXB01000197.1 GCA_003133345.1 Hyphomicrobiales bacterium
AGCATGGAGAGCGCGTCGACCGCTTCGCCGTTGACCAGCATCTGCAGCTTGACCAGATCGGCTTCCTTGTAATCGGTGAGGTGATAATCGAACGAGGCGTAGCCACGCGACACCGATTTCAGCCGGTCGTAGAAATCGAACACCACCTCGTTGAGCGGCAGGTCGTATTTCACCATGGCGCGGTTGCCGACGTAGGTCAGCTCTTTCTGCGCGCCGCGGCGGTCCTGGCACAGCTTGAGCACCGAGCCGAGATATTCGTCCGGCGTCAAAATGGTCGCCTCGATCCACGGCTCGTGCATCTCCAGGATCTGGGTCGGGTCCGGCATGTCGACCGGATTGTGAATCTCGATCTCGCGGCCGTCGCGCAGCTTCAACTTGTAGATCACCGAGGGCGCGGTCGCGATCAGGTCGAGATTGAACTCGCGCGACAGCCGCTCCTGGATAATTTCGAGATGCAGCAGGCCGAGGAAGCCGCAGCGGAAGCCGAAGCCGAGCGCGGCCGAGGTCTCCATTTCGTAAGAGAAGCTGGCGTCGTTGAGCCGCAGCTTGCCCATCGCCGCGCGCAGGTCCTCGAAATTGGCGGCATCGACCGGAAACAATCCGCAGAACACCACCGGGATTGCCGGGCGGAAGCCGGGCAGCATCTCGCTCACCGGCTTGCGGTCGTCGGTGATGGTGTCACCGACGCGGGTATCGGCCACCTCCTTGATCGAGGCGGTGATGGCGCCGATCTCGCCCGGACCGAGTTCGTCGACCGGCGTCAGCTTGGGCGTGAACACGCCGGTGCGATCGACGTCGTGAGCGGAGTTGGTGCCCATCATGCGGATGCGCTGGCCCTTTTTCAAAACGCCGTCGACGATGCGCACCAGCACGACCACGCCGAGATAGGCGTCGTACCAGCTGTCGACCAGCAGCGCCTTGAGCGGCGCCTCGCGGTCGCCTTTCGGCGGCGGCAGCCGGGTGACGATCGCCTCCAGCACCTCGGGCACGTTTTGCCCGGTCTTGGCCGAGATCATGATCGCGTTCGAGGCGTCGAGCCCGATCACGTCCTCGATCTGCTTCTTGACCGCTTCCGGCTCGGCCGCCGGCAGATCGACCTTATTGAGCACCGGCACGATTTCGTGGCCGGCGTCGATGGCGTGATAGACATTGGCGAGCGTCTGCGCCTCGACGCCCTGGCTGGCGTCGACCACCAAGAGCGAGCCCTCGCAGGCGGCGAGCGAGCGGTTGACCTCGTAGGCGAAATCGACGTGGCCGGGGGTGTCGATCAGATTGAGGATGTAGTCCTTGCCGTCGCGCGCCTTGTAATTGAGCCGCACGGTCTGCGCCTTGATGGTGATGCCGCGNNTCGAGCACCTGCTCCTTCATCTCGCGCAATTCGAGCCCGCCGGTGAGCTGGATCAGCCGGTCGGCCAGCGTGGATTTGCCGTGGTCGATATGCGCGACGATGGAGAAATTGCGGATATTCTGGATCGGGACCGCCGTCATGGCCGCGAGATAACACTCGGGGTCTGGTCCTACAAGCGGCGGCTCTCCACCGCTCATTCCCGCGCAAGCGGGAATCCAGCGATACGCGCTTACCTGGACCCCCGCTTGCGCGGGGGTGAGCGCGCGAATAGGGCGCGGCCTTTTCGCCCCGGCTCCTTCATGCGATAGAGCCTGCCCATGCGCTTGCTTCAGCCCATTGACGCCCTGCGCGGCGCGCTGATCGATCCGGCGCGGCGCGAGCGCAGCGTTTTGCTGGCGCTCGCGGCCTATCTGGCGCTGTGGACGATCTACGGCACCATCGCCAAAAGCAGCCAGGGCCTGCACCCCGACATGACCGAATTGCTCGCCTGGTCGCGCGATCTGGCCTGGGGCTACAAGCATCCGCCGCTGGCGGCGCTGATCGTGCGGCTGTGGTTCAGCCTGTTTCCGGTCGCCGAGTGGTCCTATTACCTGTTGGCGATGCTGATGCCGACGATCGCGCTGTGGATCGTGTGGCGGCTGTCGGCGGATTATCTCGATATCGAGAAGCGCGTGGTCGGATTGGCGCTGCTCATGCTCATTCCATTTTTCAATTTCCACGCCTTGAAGTTCAACGTGAACACGGTGCTCATCCCGGCCTGGGCGGCAACCACGTTGTGGTTTTTGCGCTCGTACAAGACGCGCAGCCCCATTTATGCCGCGCTCGCCGGCGTCGGCGCCGCGGCCTGCATGCTGGGCAAATACTGGTCGGTGTTCCTGCTCGCCGGCCTGATCGTTGCGGCGCTGATCGACAANNGCGCAGAATGACTTTGCACCGTTCAGCTACGCGGTGACCCTTCATGGCGACAAGCCGTTCGCGGTAACCGTTTTCGCCGCGCTCGGCTATCTCGCGGGCTCCATCGGCTATGTCGCGATACCGGTGATCATCGTGCTGGCCGCGGCGCGGCCGAACCGTGCGACGATCGCCGACATGGTGTGGCCTGGCGATAGCGAACGCCGGCTGGCGGCGGCGGCATTCTGGGCACCCTTGCTGCTTCCCGCCGCCGGCGCGCTGGCCAGCGGCACCGAGATCACCTCGCTGTGGTCGATGTCGGCCTGGACGCTGCTGCCGGTGCTGCTGCTGTCGTCACCGAAGGTGACGATGGCCACGGCCGACACGCGCGGCATCCTGGTCGCCGCGGTTGCTGTGCCGCTGATTGTGCTGATCGCGGCGCCGGCCATCGCCATCAATGTACAGCACACCGGTCCGCAGCCCGCCGCCGCGCATGCGCGACTTTTGGCGTTGCAAATCGAGCGCGCCTGGCACGAAGTGACGCCGCAGCCAATGCGCTATGTCGGCGGCGATCCCGATATTGCCTATGGCGTGGCGGCCTATGCGGGCGACCGGGCGCGCGCGCTACCCGGCCTGCCAGCGCCGAGCGAGGCGCAGCTTGCGCAAAGCGGCATGGTGCTGATGTGTTTCGCCGAAGACGTGAATTGCCGGCAGGCGGCGGATGCATTGGCCGCGCGTATCGGGCCGAGCCGGCGCATCGAAAGCGAGATCGTGCGCAATTATCTCAGCTTTGCGGGCAAGCCGCAGCGCTACACGATCTTGATCGTGCGGCCGCGATAGTTTTTGTCATTCCGGGGCGCCGCGAAGCGGCGAACCCGGAATCCAGAAACAGACGCAGAGATTGCATCTGGATTCCGGGTCCGGCGCAAAAGCGCCGGCCCGGAATGACCGCATCTCAATACCGGTAATGGTCGCCCTTGAACGGGCCTTCCTGCGGCACGCCGATGTAAGACGACTGCTTGTCGGAGAGCTTGGTCAGCTTGACGCCGATCTTGTCGAGATGCAGCCGCGCCACCTTCTCGTCCAGGTGCTTGGGCAGCGTGTAGACCTGGTTTTGGTACTTGCCGGGATTGGTCCACAATTCGATCTGCGCCAGCGTCTGGTTGGTGAACGACGACGACATCACGAAGCTCGGATGCCCCATGGCGTTGCCGAGATTCACCAGCCCGTAGGCGCAATGCGCTTCGCTTATTGCGCCCTACGGCTCTGGCGCCGGTTCACGTCACGCTTTCACGCCGGCCTCGCGCAGATAGCTTCGCGCCTTGATGGTGATGAGCACGGCGACCGCGACGGTCGCAATGAGACCGGCGACGAGATAGGCGAACTGGACCGGGTCATCGGTCTTGGCGCCGACCACGCCGATGTAAACATCGAGAACCGTGCCCGGCAGATTTCCGATCATGGTCCAAATCAGATACGTGCTCAGCGGTATGTTGGTCAGCCCCAGCAGATAGTTGAGCAGTCCGAACGGGACCGCGGGACTCAGCCGCAGCAGCAACAGCACCCGCCAGCCTTCTTCATCGATGGCGTTCTTGATCGCCTTGAACGCTGGATGGGCGGTGATCCAGTCCTCGAGGGTCTCGCCAAATAAATATCGACTGATCAAGAACGAACAGGCGGCGCCCGCGGTTTCGGCCAGCAGCGCCAGCGGTATGCCCCACCAGCCAAACGCGACACCGGCCGCGATCGTCATCATCGGAGAGGGCGCGAGGACCAAAGTGCCGAGAATGTAGAGCAGGAAATAGATAACCGGGGCCGCCCAGCCCAGTTGATGGACCGCTTTGCCGAGAGCTTGGGTCCACTCCGACGCCGGAGCGACCATCCAGGCCGCGACNNCTTGGCGACTTTCTTGGCCTCTTTTTTGATCTTTTTTTTGGTCTTCCGTCGAATCAGCGCCATGGCGCGAGCAGAATGCACCGGAGAGGCGATGCGTTCCAATCGATCGAGCCCGTAGGGCGCAATGCGCTACGCTTATTGCGCCCTAGGGGCTGGATTCCGGGTCCGGCATCCCAAGTCGGCTTTAGCCGACTTGGGCATTGTAAATGCTGATCTCGGGTAAACCCGAGATCAGGCGCGCCGTCCCGGAATGACTGGTTCTCAATACCGATAATGATCGCTCTTGAACGGGCCCTCTTGCGGCACGCCGATGTAAGACGACTGCTTGTCGGAGAGCTTGGTCAGCTTGACGCCGATCTTGTCGAGATGCAGCCGCGCCACCTTCTCGTCCAGGTGCTTGGGCAGCGTGTAGACCTGGTTTTGGTACTTGCCGGGATTGGTCCACAATTCGATCTGCGCCAGCGTCTGGTTGGTGAACGACGACGACATCACGAAGCTCGGATGCCCCATGGCGTTGCCGAG
>PKXB01000205.1:0-2693 GCA_003133345.1 Hyphomicrobiales bacterium
TGCGGGAGAGGGTGCCCGAGCGGAGGCGAAGCCGAGCGAGGGCGGGTGAGGGGTCGGCGTGAAACGCTGACTCAGGACCCCTCACCCGGCTCGTTGCTCGCTAACGCTCGCAACTTGCCACCCTCTCCCGCAAGGGGAGAGGGTTAAGAAGTGCCCATGACCGCCATCAAAGCCTCCGACGTCGATCGCTTCATCGCCAAACCCGATCCCGCCCAGCCGATCGTGCTGGTGTTCGGGCCGGACGCCGGTCTGGTGCGCGAGCGCGTCGACGCGCTGGTGCGCGCCGCGGTCGACGATCCCAACGATCCGTTCGCGTTTGTGCGCATCGAGGGTGAGGAGCTCTCCGCCAATCCGTCGCGGCTGGTGGAGGAGGCGCACACGATTCCGCTGTTCGGCGGCCGCCGCGCCGTGCTGGTCAAAGCCGGCAGCCGCAACATTTCCTCCGCGCTCGAGCCGGTGCTCGCCGCGCCGTCGAACGATTGCCGCGTCATCATCGAGGCCGGCGACTTGAAACGGAACGCGCCGCTGCGCGCGCTGTGCGAAAAAGCGAAAGTCGCCGCCGCGCTGCCCTGCTACGAGGACGGCGAGCGCGACCTGGCGCGGCTGATCGACGACGAGATGCGCGCGGCGAATTTGACGATCGCGCCCGACGCGCGCGCCGCGTTGACGGCGCTGCTCGGCGGCGACCGGCTCGCCTCGCGCAACGAAATCCGCAAGCTCGCGCTCTACGCCAAGGATCAGAAGACCATCGAACTCGCCGACGTGATGGCGGTGGTGGCCGATGCCTCGGCGCTGGCGCTCGACGGCGTGATCGACGCGGCCTTTGCCGGTGAGACCCGCGACGTTGAAACCGAATTCGGCAAGGCGCGCGCCGGCGGTTCCTCGCCGGCCGCTATCGTTTCCGCGGCGATCCGCCAGGTCGCCAATCTGCACAAGATGAAGCTGGCGGTGGAGGGCGGCGACAGTATCGACTTCGCCATGAAGCGCGGCGCGCCGCCGGTGCATTTCAGCCGCGAAAAGATGGTCGGCGCGGCGCTGCGGGCGTGGACGCCGCCGCGCCTGCTGCGCGCCATGCAACAGCTCGCCGAGGCTTCGCTCGACATGCGGCGCAATTCGGCGCTCGCCGAAGCGATCGCGCAGCGCACGCTGCTGTCGCTGGCGGTGAGCGCGCGGCGGAGGGAATCCTAACGTGCATGTCCCGGGCGCAGCGCAGCACGAAGTGATGCGCTGCAGACCCGGGACCGTTACAATCTCAGAATCTGGAAAGGCCCCGGATCTGCGGTGCACCGCTGTCGCGCTGTACCGCGTCCGGGGCACGTCTTTCTACAAATTCATCTGATAACTATGCGGCACCCAGCGATAGGCGCTGCCCGCCTTTTCCACCCAGCCCAGCCCCGGAAACGGCATGTGGAAGCCGGCGACCATGAGCCCCTCGCTCGCCACCATGGCGAGGATGCGCTTGCGGGTGGCCACCGCCTTCTCCTTTTCGTCGTCGACGTCGAGATGCAGGTCCGGCCGCTGCAACGACACCACATAATGGCCGCAGGTGTCGGCCCAATTGAGCAGGCGCTTGCCCTCGCTCTCGATATGGAACGCCAGCAGCCCGGGCGAATGCCCGAACGCATCGACCGCGGTGATGCCCGGCACCACCTCGTCGCCCGGCTTGATCATCGTGGCGCGGTTGGCGAGCGGCACCACGATCTTCACGTAGAGTTCGCGATTGAACTTGCGCGCCTCGCGCACGTTCTCGCCCTTGTGCCAGAAATCGAACTCGGCGGCGCCGATGACATAGCGCGCGTTGGGAAACACCGGTTGGCCGCCCTTGGTCAGCCCGCCGATATGGTCTGGGTGGCCGTGGGTGAGGACGACCACGTCAACGTCTTCCGGCTTGTAGCCGGCCTGCGCCATGCGCGCGACCAGGTTGCCCGGCGGCAGTCGGCCTTTGAGCTGCGCGTGCTCGTCGCGCAACGAGCCGTTGCCGGTGTCGAACAGCACCAGCTCCTTGCCGGTATTGACCACCGTCGGAGTGAACGGATGCTCGTAGCGGTCGGCTTCGATGCGGTTCGCGGCGGCGAGCGCCTTTACCTCGCTGGCTGCCGCCTCGCCGCCGAAACTGGGGCTGAGCCCGGAGCGGATCACCTTGCTGTCCATGATGGTGGCGACCTCGAAGCCGCCGAGCTTGAAGCGGTAGATGGTCGGCTGCATTTCGCCTTGCATTGAAGCGGGCACTGGTATCCTCCCTGACGTTTCAGATGATGATTAGCAGTTTTTTCAGGCCGCGATCCAGCGCGACGATGGGCTGAGTTGAAGGCCGCTTGTGACCTTTAAGCCTTTCCGGTCGCGCGCCGCCACACTTGCCGGTAGGTGCCGAGCGCGGTGAAGCCGCCGTCCACTGGCAAATCGAGGCCGGTGAGATAGCCCGCCTCGTCGCTAGCCAGGAACATCACCGCGTGGGCGACGTCCGCCAGCGACGCGCTGCGCCCGAGCGCCGTCACATACTCCATGGCTTCGACGAACTTGTCGGCGCCCGCCACCATCGGCGTTCGCACGATGCTGGGATGCACGGCGTTCACCCGGATGTTCCAGTCGGCGTATTCCATGGCCGCCGCCTTGGTCAGCCCGCGCAGGCCCCATTTCGACGCGCTGTAGGCGGCCGCGAAATGCCCGTTGATGCCGGCGGTCGATCCGATATT
>PKXB01000205.1:2737-5941 GCA_003133345.1 Hyphomicrobiales bacterium
TGTTGACCAGCACATGCAGCGATCCGAACGTAGTCTTCGCGAACGCCACGGCATCATGCCAATCCTGCTCGCTGGCAACATCAAGCCGGCAGTAGTCGGCGGCGCCGCCGGCCTGGCGGATTGATTGCGCGAGCGCGCCGCCCTCATCGTCCAGCACGTCGGCGACCACGACCCGCGCGCCGGCAGCCGCGAACACGCGCGCCTCGGCCGCCCCCTGCCCACGGCTGCCGCCGGTGATGAGAACCGTCTTGTTGTTGAACTTCTGCTGCATGGCGCTTGCCCTCTCGTGTTGGACGCGATGGGGGCAAGCTAACAGGGAGAGCGCGGGGAGCGAAGCACTCACCCCTCGCGGGAGCGTCCACGGCCCAATTCGCCGGCGTCAAAAACCGGCGCGCTTTAATTCGTTCCTACATTCCGTGCCGAGCAAGCTCTTCGTCACTCAGCTTCCAGTCCTGCAGAAGCTCCACCACCGCCAGCACCGCGACGATGGTGCCAAGACCGATATGCCAGGACTGGAGCGGGCCAGCGTAGCCAAAGATGAATGGCGATGCCGTCAGCCACAGTCCGCAGGCCAGTTCCAACCACTCTTCAGAAGTCCGCAGGACCACAATCTCCATTCCGGCCAGTGACAGAACCAGCACGCCGACAATGACGGCGTTCATCACCACGAACTGAGAATCGAACGCATTGACCATCCATGGGGAAATCACGATCAGCGCACCGACAATGATGCCGATCCAATCCTCCCTCGTGCGGTGAACACCGAAAATTCGTATTGCTGCCATGTGTAACCTCCATCGAATAAGAATCGACGGCATACGTCAGTGGCAAAAACAGGCTCACGCCGTCAGACTGTTATTGAACGGATAAAGCCCGCCTGAACGTATGCCTACAACTAAAGTCTAAGCATTTCTGCAGCCTCGCATTGATCCATATCAATGCCAGTCACAATTGAAGAACCCGCACGCAACAAGGGCCAACTGGCACTTCGCCCCTTTCTGTCAGACCTTGTTAAGCAGAACCGCCTATGAGCTGCACCCATGCGAAAAGCCGTGCCGGCAACGATGTTCACCGATTCCGATCAGCAGCCCAGGCTGACGACGCTGCGCAATTGGGTGCTCGAGCACGAGGTGACCGAGATCGAGATGAGCGAGCGCCAGTTCTGGAATTTCGCGCTGCTGCAGCCGGTCGCCGAGAAGCCGTGGGTCACGTTCATGGGGCGCGCCCTGCGCGTGCCGAACATGCCGGAAGACGCGCAAAAGCGCCTCGGCATCTACGACAAGGGCGGCCCCGGCGCGATTTGATCGCACTTCCTTTTTTCCTCTCGCGCGCGGCCGCGGGGTGGGCCGCGTCCGAAATTACAGATAAAATCCGAATCGGATGGGGACCTGCGGGAGGGCCGAGACCATGAACAATTCCAGCGTCTTGAAAGTCGAACTGCACGAGACCGAGCAGCGGCTGCTCAACGAACTGCGAACAGTGCGCCGTGGGGTTCGCAAGAAAGGCATCGGCACGGAGGCGGTCGAAAATCAGCTCACCATCGGGCAACGCATCGCGGACACCGTCGCCGCCACCATGGGCTCCTGGCGATTCATCATCATCCAGTCAGTCCTTCTGCTGGTCTGGATCATGCTCAACGTCACCGCCTACATTCAGCAATGGGATCCCTACCCGTTCATCCTGCTCAACCTGGCGCTGTCGTTCCAGGCCGCTTATGCGGCGCCCTTCATCATGATGAGCCAGAACCGGCAACAGGACATCGATCGCAAGTCGGCCGAGAATGATTTCAAGGTCAACGTCAAGGCCGAGCTGGAGATCGAGCTGCTGCATCAGAAGATCGACCAGCTGCGCGAGACCGAGGTCGTGAACCTGACGGCGGCGGTCAAGGAGCTCACCGCCATGCTGCGCAAGGCCGGGCCCGGCGCGACCACGAGCACATCGTAAGAAATGCAGTCCGTCGGATAGGATAAGCGACGCGAGACCGATCGCGGCCGGAGATCAAGACCCCGACGGTGAGGATTCGGTCGATCGCTGCTTATAACCAGTCCCGCCGCAGCGTTGGCACTTCACTTTCTTGTCGCCTAGTTTGACCAGACCTTTGCCTTCGCAATTCCGGCACTTTTCTTTTTTCTTGCCCGCGCTGTTCTGCATGGCCACTCCAATCCAGGCTCAATGCCTACTCCCATGTGATGGCAAATGCCATCGGGCTACGCTTGCTGCAAGCCCTGGCGCAAAGTCAGGACGCCGCTTAGTCTCATGCCGGCAAACCTGCATAACTTAGGGGGCTGGCGATGGCTAGGAAAGCGCGCAAAAAATCCGCTGCAAAGGCAAAGAAAAAACCCGCCGCGGTCACCAAGAAAAAGCGCAAGACAAAGCGCAAAACCGCGGCGAAAAATAAATCCAAGACCGCGGCAAGAAACAAGCTCGCGGCAAGAAAGAAGCCGGCCCGCAAGGCCAAACCCAAGAACAAGCCCAAAGGCGTCATCGCCAATATCGTTGCCGACTTTAAAGCTGTCGTTGCCACCCTGACCGACGCCGAACGCCTGCACCAGAAATTGGAGCCCCGGGGGTCGCCGGAATCGGAGTCGTAGCCCGCATGGAGCGACGCGGCTTGGTCGGGGCGACAGCGTCGTTCTTCGCCGGAGCTTACGTGGCTGCGAAATAGTTTTCGTGCGGCGGGAGAGTCATCGCGCATAAAAAACACGCCGAGAGGGGGTCAGGTTGGGCAATGCCTAACTGCTGCAGCCCATAGACCGTTCCCGGCGTGTCGTTCGTGTGGAGCCGCTACGCTAGTGCCCGAGCGTTTGCATTAGCGGTTAATGCGGCAATTATACCCGGTGGTGCCATTCGAGCCCTCCCGCAATTGCCTGATCAATCTATCAAACGGTCGGAAGTCGTTTTTGATCAATATCAATGCAGAAGGGCGGATTAGCGCAGCGTATTCCGCCCTTCTCCGGCAAAGCGGCGGGTTACGCCGGAGCCTGCCGTCGGGCCGCGTACGCTCTTCACCTCTCCCCTGGGGAGAGGTCGACGCACGAAGCGCGTCGGGTGAGGGGGCAAGGGCCTCACGAGAATCCGTAACCCCTCACCCGCCCTCGCTGCGCTCGGGCACCCTCTCCCTTTGGGAGAGGGAAAGCGCGAACGCCTCGCCATCATTTCGACTTGTCATTCCGGGCTCGCCGCTGCGCGGCGCCCCGGAATGAC
>PKXB01000155.1:0-4750 GCA_003133345.1 Hyphomicrobiales bacterium
CCGGCGAGCCGCTCAATCCCGGCTCGCCCAAGCAACTCGGCGACATTCTGTTCGGCAAGATGAACCTGCCCGGCGGCAGCAAGACCAAGACCGGCCAATGGTCGACCGGCGCGCGCGAACTCGAAGAATTGGCCGAGCAAGGCCACCAACTGCCGCGCAAGATTCTCGACTGGCGGCAGGTGTCGAAGCTGCGCTCGACCTACACCGAAGCGCTGCCGACTTACGTCAACCCGACCACCCACCGCGTGCACACCAGTTACGCGCTCGCCGCTACCAGCACCGGCCGGCTGTCGTCGTCCGAGCCGAATTTGCAGAATATCCCGGTGCGCACCGAGGAGGGCCGCAAGATCCGCCGCGCCTTCGTCGCCGCGCCCGGGATGAAGCTGGTCTCCGCCGACTATTCGCAAATCGAGTTGCGCCTGCTGTCGGAAGTCGCCGAGGTGCCGGCGCTGCGCAAGGCCTTCCAGGACGGCGTCGACATCCACGCCATGACCGCCTCGGAAATGTTCGGCGTGCCGGTGAAGGACATGCCGAGCGAGGTGCGCCGGCGCGCCAAAGCGATCAATTTCGGCATCATCTACGGCATCTCGGCGTTCGGGCTGGCGGCGCAGCTCGGCATCGACCAAAAGGAAGCCGGCACCTACATCAAGAAATATTTCGAGCGCTTCCCCGGCATCCGTGACTACATGGATGAGACGCGCGAATTCTGCCGCGAGCATGGCTATGTGCTCACGCTGTTCGGCCGCAAGTGCCACTACCCCGACATCAAGGCCAGCAACGCCTCGATCCGCTCGTTCAACGAGCGCGCGGCGATCAATGCGCGGCTGCAGGGCAGCGCGGCCGACATCATTCGCCGCGCCATGATTCGCATGGAGGGCGAGCTCGACCGCGCCAAGCTCAACGCGCAGATGCTGCTGCAGGTGCACGACGAATTGATCTTCGAGGTGCCGGACGGCGAAGTAGCGAAGACCATGCCGGTGGTGAAGCGCGTGATGGAGGACGCCCCGCACCCGGCGATCGCACTGCACGTGCCGCTGCAGGTCGACGCCCGCGCCGCCGACAATTGGGACGAGGCGCATTAGACAATTGTCATTCCGGGGCGCCGCGCAGCGGCGAACCCGGAATCCAGAAACCGCCTCAGAGATTGCATCTGGATTCCGGGTCCGGCGCTAACGCGCCGTCCCGGAATGACGACGAGAACTGCGTTCAGCGTCGCTACCTGCGTTTCTTCTTCGACGCCTTGCTCTTGCCTTTTGCCGCCGCAGGCTTGCCCGCCGCTTTCGCCGGCAGCACCGCGATCGCGTCGACCTCGAACAGCGCGCCCGGCCGCGCCAGTTGCGAGATCGCCACCGTGGTCGAGGCCGGCGGCGCCGCCGTGTTGACGAACTCATCGCGCACTTCCCGGAAAATCCCCATGTGCGACATATCGACCAGATAATTGTTGATCTTCACCACGTCCTTGAACGTCGCGCCGGCCCCCGCCAGCGCGAACTTGAGATTTTCGAAGGCTCTGAAAGCCTGCGCGCGGAAATCACCGGACGCGCCGACCAGCTGGTTATTCATATCGATGCCGAGCTGGCCGGCGATGAAGATCAGCCGGTTCGGCCCGGTCGCCTCGACCACATAGGTGTAGCCCGGCGGCTTAGCCATGGTTTTCGGATTGCTGAAGCGGACATTGGCAGCCATCGATCACCTCCCTGTTGTTCGTAAAGCTTCTTACTTTTCCTCAAGCAGTCCTAAACGTTTGCCGAGCCATTTTGTGGTCGGGGCTTGAATCAGGATCGTCATCAGAATTGCAATGAACGTGACCGACGCGATGATTTGCGCGCCGGGCGCCTTCATGCCGAGTAGCAGGCCGGCGAGCGCGGCCGGGATGACGCCGGTCTCGCGCGTCCAGCACATGAACAACATCTCGTTGAAGCTCCACTTCGCGCGCCGGTCGGGCAGCGCACAGAGAAATACCGCTGCCGGCCGTGCCACCAGCATGAAGATGACGACGACGATGACGCCGCCGAACCAATACTGAGCCATGAGGTGAAAATCGACCTGCGAGCCCAGCAACAAGAAGATGAACAGCCGCATGATGAAGGCGGTCGTCATCACGAATTCGTCGAGCTTTTGCGCTTCCGCCGGCGCCATCTTGAACCCAAATGAATCCTTGTTTCCGATCACGATGCCGAACACGAACACAGCCATGAAACCACTGGCCTGCAAGCCGTCGGCGGCAAAATAAGCGCCAATTACAGCCACCAACGTCACCACCGGCGCGTATTCGGCAAGGAACGCCCAGCGCGCGTGCCCGATCAGCAGCGCCGCCAGATAGCCGAGTACGGCGCCGGCGACGATTCCTACGACCGCTTGCTTGAGCAGATCGAACAAGGACGCGGCAATCGAGAATTCGCCGGTGCCCATGGCCACCGTCAGCACGCCGACAGTGACTATGGCGCCGGTGGCGTCGTTGAATGCCGACTCGCTCATGACCGTTTGGGCCACCCGGTCGCGAATGTTGACCTGCCGGAAGATAGGCACCAGCGTCGCCGGGTCCGTCGAGGCAATCGCGGCGCCCAGCAACATTGCCACGATCCAGGGAACGCCGAGAGCGGCATGCGCGGCAAACGCGGTTACGGCCGCGGTGATCAGCACGCCGATCGTCGCGAGCACGACAATCGTGATCCATACCTTTTTCAAGACGTCGAATTGCAGCGATGCGCCGCCGTCGAAAAGAATGTAGCTCGCCCCGAATAGAAGAATGATTTGATAGAGCGCCGAATCGGACTTGATGTTGATAAGACCCAACACCGCCGGGCCGATCGCCATGCCGACAATCAGGAAAAGGGCGATATCGGGGACCTTGATCTTTTGGGCCACAAAGCCGGTGACAGTGCCAATGGCGAGAATGAGGCCGCCGGAAAACAAAGTGTGTTTGGCAATTTCGATGGCGGCCGACGATTCCACGACTCCCCCCTAATTAGGTAGTGGCGCGGCCATTCTTATTTTTCAGCGCCAGCGCGCAAGATGCTGCCCGACACCCTATGAAATGACAAGGTCGTGCAACCTTCCGGGCGCCCGGACGTTGAACCATGCCGCTTCGCGGCGCATCCGCGAAGCACCAGCAATGACAGGGGCTTGCGATGGCTGCCCGCGGCGAGAAGGCGTTCAAGAAAGCGATATTGCGCGTGTCGGCCGGCGTATTGGCCACCGGCGTAATGATGTTTGCTTCGCTTGGCCCGGCCGCGGCGCAAGGCATTTTCGAGCGCATTTTCGGCGGTTTGCGCCACGCGGTCGAAGCGCCCGCCGGACTACCGGCCAATATCCGCGCCTTCGCCGAGCCGTTCACCGGCATGAGAAACGCCCCGTCACAGCGGGCCGAAACCAACCCGGCAAGCGGCTATTGCGTGCGCACCAGCGACGGCTTTTACTTCCCGGTGCAGGCGCATGCCGGCGTGAGCGCGGCTGACGCGTGCCGCACGTTTTGCCCGGCGAGCCAGACGCGGCTTTATTCCGGCGGGGGCATCGACCACGCCGTCGCATCGAACGGCAGCCGCTATACCGATCTCGACACCGCGTTCCTCTACCGCAAACAGCTCGTTGCCGGCAGTACTTGCAACGGCCGCGATCCGTTCGGATTGGCGCGTGTGGACGTGAACAGCGACCCGACGCTGCGGCCCGGCGACGTGGTGGCGACCAAGGGCGGCCTGGTGGCGTTCACCGGCATGAAAAACAAAGTGGCGGATTTCACGCCGATCGACAGTTATCGCGGCGTGCCGAAGAGCACGCGCGACAAACTGTCCGACGTACGGATCATGCCGCCCAATCCAGGCGCTCCAAACGTGACGCCAGTGACGTTGACGAACAGCGCTCGCGCGCGCGACGACAATCGCAGCGCTCAGCTTTCGAGATAGCCGGCCACTTCCTCGCCCAGCGACAGCGACGAAGTCAGCCCCGGCGACTCGATCCCGAACATCTGCACCAGCCCCCGCAATCCATGCTGCGCCGGCGCATCGATCAGGAAATCGCCCTGCGGCTCGCCCGGCCCGCTGAGCTTGGGTCGGATGCCGGAATAATCCGGCGCCAGCGAGCCGTCCGGCAGGCCGGGCCAGTAGGTGCGGATGCGCTCATAGAACAAGGTGGCGCGCGCCGGATCGACGTCGTAGTTCTCGCGCTCGACCCATTCCACGTCCGGCCCGAAGCGCATGCGGCCGGCGAGATCGAGCGTGACATGCACGCCGAGCCCGCCGACGATCGGCGTCGGATAGATCAGTCGCGCGAACGCCGGCTTGCCCGCGAAGGTGAAATAGTTGCCCTTGGCCAGCACCAGCCGCGGCACGCGCGTCGCCGGATAGTCTGCCATGGCGCGCGCCACGCCTTGCGCGCCGAGCCCCGCGCAATTGACCAGCGCGTCGAAGGCGAATTCGCCGCCGCCGCTGCCGCCGAACGCGACCTGCCATTGCCCGCCTTTGCGCGCCGCGCCCTCGACCTTCGTGTTGAAAGCGATGGCGCCGCCGGCGTCCTCGAGATCGCCGCGCAGCGCCAACATATAGGCGTGGCCGTCGATGATGCCGGTTTCCGGCGAATGCAGCGCGCCGATGCAGGCGAGCTCCGGCTCCAGCGCGCGCGCCGCGTTGCCGCCGATCAGTTCTAGGCCTTCGACGCCGTTGATGCCGCCTTGCACCGCGATCGCCTGGATCTTGTCGAGCTCCGCCGCATTGGTGGCGACGACCAGCTTGCCGCATTTACGATGCGGCACGCC
>PKXB01000155.1:4756-9321 GCA_003133345.1 Hyphomicrobiales bacterium
GCCGCCTCGGCCACCACCACCTCGTGGCCCTGGCGCGCGGCCGCACGCGCCACCGCCAGACCGACCACGCCGGCTCCGATCACCAGGACTTGCATGCGGGCGTTCTGTCTCGACGGCGTTGCCTTTAAGCGTTTTAAGGAACTGCCATTAAACCATCATTTGCACAAGAATCGCCCTTAACGCTTATCCGCATTGGACTTGACCGGACGCGCGGCTTAGGCAGATTCACGCGGAATCCCTCGCAAATAGGCGGAACAAGACGATGCGGAAAGCGGCATTGAAATGGGCGGCTATCGCGCTTGCCACAGTCCTTGGCGCCGTATTGGCGGGACCGGCACTCGCCGCCTCCTGCCACAATAGCGGCAGCTACGAGCAATGGCTTGCGCAGTTCAAGAAGGACGCCGCCGCGCAGGGCATTTCGCAAAAGGTAATCGCCGCCGCCGCGCCGTCCATGACCTTCGATGCGGCCATCATCCGCCGCGACCACGGCCAGTCTGTGTTCCAGCAGACCTTCCTGCAATTTTCCGACCGCATGGTGGGCGGCGGCCGCATTCCCAACGGCCTCGCCAAGATCAAGCAGCATGCCGCCACGTTCGCTGCGGTCGAAAAGAAATACGGCGTGCCGGCGCCGGTGCTCACCGCCTTCTGGGGCCTGGAGAGCGACTTCGGCGCCAATTTCGGCGACTACAAAATCCTCAGCGCGATCGCCACGCTCGCCTATGACTGCCGCCGCCCCGACTTCTTCCGCACGCAATTGTTCGACGCGCTGCGCATCATCGAGCGCGGCGATCAGACCGTCGACGGCATGATCGGCGACTGGGCCGGCGAATTCGGCGGCTTGCAGTTCACGGCGTCCGACTATCTCAAGAACGCGGTGGACTTCGACGGTGACGGCCGCCGCGATCTGATCCACAGCATCCCCGATACGCTCGCCTCCGGCGCCAACTTCCTGGTCAGCCTCGGCTGGCAGCGCGGCCAGCCCTGGCTGCAGGAGGTGCACGTGCCGGCCAACCTGCCGTGGCAAGAGGCCGACCTCACCATCCAGCATCCGCGCTCGCAGTGGGTGGCCTGGGGCGTGAAGCCGGCTTACGGCGCGCTGCCGTCCGACAACCTGCCGGCCTCGATGATCCTGCCGATGGGACGGCACGGCCCGGCGTTTCTGGCCTATCCGAATTTCAAGGCCTTCCTCGGCTGGAATTCGGCCTATGTCTATTCCACCACCGTCGCCTATTTCGCCACCCGGCTGGACGGCGCGCCGGCGATGAGCCGCAGCGGCGCCGCCGCAGTGGTCGCGCTGTCGTCCGAGCAGATGATGACCCTGCAGCGCCTGCTGATCAAACAGGGCTACGAAGGAGTCGGCGAGGTCGACGGCAAGTTCGGCGCCGGCACCCGCGCCGCAGTCAAGAAGGCGCAGATGAAACTCGGGCTGCCGGCGGATTCCTATCCGACCGCCGAGCTGATCGAACACCTGAGCGGCGGCCGCGCAGGTGGCGCAGGCCGGTAACAATTAAAACGATTGGAACAAATAAAGGGCGGCCATAGAGGCCGCCTTTTTTATTTCTGCTTCAGCCTTTGCCCCGTCGCCCTTCGAGGCGCGCCTGCGGCGCGCACCTCAGGATGACGGAGCTTATTCCGCCGCGATGCGCACTTCCGGCGCCGCCGCCTTGATGTCGGGCGTGACGTGGCTCTCGAACTTAGTGAAGTTCTTCTGGAACATGCCGACCAGCGCGCGCGCGGTCTTGTCGAATGCGGCCTTGTCTTTCCAGGTCTTGAACGGATTGAGNNAGCCGTCGAGCGCGGCGGTCAGCAGCCGGCGCGTCGCCTTGATCGGCATGCGGCGGCCTTCGCCGTATTTGCCGCCGGTCCAACCCGAATTGA
Organism: Hyphomicrobiales bacterium; assembly: GCA_003133345.1. GTDB lineage: Bacteria > Pseudomonadota > Alphaproteobacteria > Rhizobiales > Xanthobacteraceae > Pseudolabrys. The sequence goes on from PKXB01000155.1 coordinate 6,635, forward strand.
CCAGCCAGCAGTCGACTTTGTGCTTGTTGATATAGTCGCGCAGCAGGTCGGCATAGACCGACGGATGGCGCGGCAGGAACGGCGCGCCGAAGCAGGTGGAGAATTCCGGTTCGACGCCGACCAGACCCTTCTCGGTGCCGGCGACCTTGGCGGTATAGCCCGACAGGAAGTGATACATCGCCTGGTTGGGGTCGAGCTTGGCGATCGGCGGCATCACGCCAAAAGCGTCGGCGGTCAGGAAGATGATGTTCTTCGGGTGTCCGGCGCGGCCGCTGCGCGAGGCGTTGGGAATGAACTCCATCGGATAGGCCGAACGGGTGTTCTCGGTCTTGGAGCCGTCGTCGTAATCGGGAACGCGGGTTTCCGGATCGAACACCACGTTTTCCAGCACGGCACCGAAGCGGTTGGTGGCGTCCCATATCTGCGGCTCGGCTTCCTTCGAGAGCTTGATCGTCTTGGCATAGCAGCCGCCCTCGAAATTGAAGATGCCGTCCGGGCCCCAGCCGTGCTCGTCGTCACCGAGCAGAATTCGATGCGGATCGGACGACAGCGTGGTCTTGCCGGTGCCGGACAGGCCGAAAAACAGCGCGCTCTCGCCTTCATGGCTGACGTTAGCCGAGCAGTGCATCGGCATGACGCCTTGCGCCGGCAGGTAGAAATTGAGCGTGGTGAATACAGATTTCTTGATCTCGCCCGCGTAAGAACTGCCGCAGATCAGCACGATCTTCCGCGTGAAATCGATCGCCACCATGGTGTCGGAGCCTTCGCGCCCGCCGTGGCGTTTGCCGTCGGGCTTGAACGTCGGCAGATCGATGATGGTCAGTTCGGGCACGAACTTGACGAGTTCGGAGCGCTCGGGGCGGATCAAGAGCTGATGGATGAACAGCGAATGCCAGGCCAATTCAGTAAAGACGCGGGTCTTGATCTGGTATTTCGGATCGGCGCCGCCGTAGAGATCCTGCGCGAACAGTTTCTTGCCCTTGCAGTGCGCGATGAAGTCGGCGAGCAGCGCGTCGAAGTTCTCAGCGCTCATCTTGCGATTGCCGTCCCACCACACCGAATCCCGGGTGAGGTCGTCGACGACCGTATGCTTGTCCTTCGGCGAGCGGCCGGTGTGATGGCCGGTCTCGGCACAGAACGCGCCGCCCGTGACGATCGAGCCTTCGCCCGCTGCGATGGCATGCTCATAGAGAGCCGGTTCGGTCAGATTCCAGTGAACGGCGGCGAGCTCTTTGAAACCGAATTTGTCGGCGCCATAGGCGCCGTTCCGCACACCCAATTCTTGCACGCGATGTCCTCCCAAACAAGCTGGGCCGCTTTCTGAGCCCTCACGGAGCCCTGAGCGGTCTTGCAGCACTAAGACGTTAGTATAGCCCCTCGTTCCAAGGCGCGCGACCATAGTCACGAACACATTTAATGCCAAGAGCAAATCCCGTGCAGCACCGGCATACGTCGTTGCGCTGCATCAAAACCGTCAGCGTTAACGCTGTTGATGTTTAAAATATCAGGCGGCGGAAACGGGCCGGATCAACGGCCGCGCGCCTGCTCAGCGAGCTGCTTCAACGCCGCGCGCAGCGGGCCGGGCGCGGTGACGCGCTGCGGAAAGAACAGCCGCAGGGCGTTGCGCCCGTGCTGCAATTCGAGCCCCTCGGGATCGATGCCGACGCAACGCCAGTCGCCGTCCGGCGCGCCGAGCAATTTGGTGGCGTAGAGCCGGCAGGCCTCGGCATGGTCGGCGTTCATGTGGGTGATCGCGTCGGCCTCGGCCTCGAGCAGTGCCTGCGCGTCGGATACATCGGTCAGCACGTCGGCAGCGGTGAGATCGGCGGCACGGGCGAAGCCGCCATTGAGATGCGCCGAGACAACGTCCATGCGCCAGAACGCGAAGTCGCCGAAGCCGGCATAGAGCTCCGACTTCGGGTGGCGGGCGAGGAACCGACGGCGGATGCGCGGATCGTCGGCGGCCTCGCGGGCGACCGGCGCCATGGCGCCCAGTATGGTGAGCCGGGGGTGTGCCAGCGCATCGCCCTTGCCGATCTCGGCGAGTAGCAGCGAGGCGCGGCCGTCGCATTCCAGATTGGCGGTGTGCGTGGCCAGCCCCGACACCAGGATCAACGGCGCGCTATCGGCATCGGTCGCCACATTGACCAGCGAGGCGAACGGGTGCCCGCTGTTGCGGTCGAGCGTCGCCAGCGTGCCGGTGCGGGTCGTGCGCAGCAACGACTTGGCCACCTCGCGCGGCGAGAAATCGGCCGGCGGCTGCGCATTCTCCGGCGTACGGCCCGGCATGGCGCCGGGCAGCGGCGGATTGGCTGTGGCTTTGTCAGGCGTCATGGCATTCCAATCGTTAACGCGGCCGGCTCCGAGCCCGATGGTAGCCCTGTTGGGCTTGAATTCGCTACCGAATCACATAGTTGTTGCAAAGAGGCCACATTTCAGACCCCGTTTTTAGGCTTCAAAATACGCGGGACGTCAGCCAAGCGACGCATATAGAGGGGCTCCATGCCGACCATCGCTCTCGTCGACGACGACCGTAATATCCTGACCTCCGTTTCGATGGCGCTCGAAGCCGAGGGCTACCGGATCATGACCTATACCGACGGCGCCTCCGCGCTCGACGGTTTCAAAACCTCACCGCCCGATCTCGCCATCCTCGACATCAAGATGCCGCGCATGGACGGCATGGA
>PKXB01000144.1 GCA_003133345.1 Hyphomicrobiales bacterium
CGATCCCGACCAAGAAGAGCCAAGTGTTCTCCACCGCCGAGGATAGTCAGAGCGCGGTGACCATCCGCGTGTTCCAAGGCGAGCGCGAGATGGCGTCCGACAACAAGATGCTCGGCAATTTCGATCTTGTCGGCATACCGCCGGCCCCGCGGGGCGTGCCGCAGGTCGAGGTCACTTTCGACATCGACGCCAACGGCANNGTCACCTTCGACATCGACGCCAACGGCATCGTCAACGTGTCCGCCAAGGACAAGGCGACGAACAAAGAACAGCAAATCCGCATCCAGGCGTCGGGCGGCCTGTCCGAGGCCGACGTCGAGAAGATGGTCAAGGACGCCGAGGCGCATGCCGAAGAAGACAAGAAGCGAAAAGCGGCGGTCGAAGCCAAGAACCACGGCGAGGCGCTGGTGCACTCCACCGAGAAGGCGCTTGCCGAGCATGGCTCGAAGGTCGGCGAGGCCGAGCGCACCGCGATCGAGAACGCCATGGCGGATCTCAAAGAGGCGCTCAAGGGCGATGACTCAGGTCTCATCCAGACCAAGACCAACGCGCTGGCGCAGGCTTCCATGAAGCTCGGCGAGGCCATGTACAAACAGGCGGAAGCTCCGGGCGCTGACACCAGCGAGAGCGCCACCGGCGCCGACGGCAAGAAGGAAGACGTGGTCGACGCGGAGTTCACCGAGGTCGATGACAAGAACGACAAGAACGACAAGAAGTCGGCCTAACCTAAGGCCGCCGGCTGTGCGCAGGTCATCGTCAACCGCAACAGATGTCACCCCCCGGGTCAGGACCGGGGGTGAGTTTTTGCAGGTTCGATGAATTGTCGAATCACGTACGATTATGACTGCGATCGGAATCTAGGGCGGGACCGGTATGTCGAAGCGCGACTATTACGAAATCCTGAGCGTCTCGCGCACCGTCACCGACGCCGAACTCAAAGCCGCCTACCGCAAGCTCGCCATGCAGCATCATCCGGATCGCAATCCGGGCGACACCGAATGCGAGCACAAATTCAAAGAACTCAACGAGGCCTATGACGTCCTCAAGGACGGCGACAAGCGCGCCGCCTATGACCGGTTCGGTCACGCCGCCTTCGAGCAGGGCGGCATGGGCGGGGCTGCGCACGGCTTTGGTGCCGATTTCGCCCATACATTCTCCGACATTTTCGAAGATCTGTTTGGCATGGGCGGCGGCCGGCGCGGCGGCCGCGGGCAAGGCCGCGAGCGCGGCTCGGATCTGCGTTACAACATGGAAATCAGCCTGGAAGAGGCCTTTACCGGCAAGACCGCACAAATCCGCATCCCGACTTCGGTGATTTGCGAAGCCTGCTCCGGCACCGGCGCCAAGGCCGGCAGCAAGCCGAAGCCGTGCGCGACCTGCGGCGGCGCCGGCAAGATCAGGCATGCGCAGGGCTTCTTCACACTCGAGCGCACCTGCCCGGCCTGTCAGGGCCGCGGGCAGGTGATCGAAAATCCCTGTCCGTCTTGCGCCGGCGCTGGCCGGGTCACCCGCGAGCGCAATTTGTCGGTCAATATCCCGCCCGGCGTCGAGGACGGCACCCGTATCCGGCTCGCCGGCGAAGGCGAGGCGGGCCTGCGCGGCGGCTCAGCCGGCGATCTTTATATTTTCCTGTCGCTCACCCCACACGAGTTCTTCCAGCGCGACGGCGCCGACTTACACTGCCGGGTGCCGATCTCCATGGTCACCGCGGCTATCGGCGGCGAATTCGAGGTGCCGGCCATCGATGGCAGCCAGGCGCGGGTCAAAGTCCCCGCCGGCACCCAGGCCGGCCGGCGTTTCCGCCTGTCCGGCAAGGGGATGCCGGTGCTGCGCGCGAAACAAACCGGCGACATGTACGTTCAAGTAGCGGTCGAAACGCCGCAAAATCTGACCAAGCGCCAGCGCGAATTGCTGGCGGAGTTCGAAAAGCTGTCCTCCGACCAAACCCAGCCGGAATCGGCTGGGTTCTTCAGTCGGGTCAAGGATTTTCTCGATGGTCTTGGAAATCGGGGGAACCAATCCGGGTAGCCCATCTTGACCCCCTGCCCGCCGCCCTATACCCGTGAAGTTCTTAGACTAAAGCCCACCCCCCGCTCGCGTGACCCAGTATCGATGCCCACACATTCAGTCGTCCGCGTTCAAAAGAAGACCCTGCGTCTCGATGACGAGATGCAATTCATCCGTTCCTGGATCGAGAAGCCGCTGTCGACCGGCGCGGTGATGCCGTCGAGCAAGGCGCTGGCGCGCACCATGGCGCGCTATGTCGATCCGAAGGCGAGCGGTCCGGTGATAGAGCTTGGGCCCGGCACCGGTCCGGTGACGCAGGCGCTGGTCCAGCGCGGCGTCGATCCGGCGCGTCTGATCCTGGTCGAATTCAATCCAGACTTCTGCCGGCTGCTGCGCACGCGCTATCCGGCGGCGACCGTGGTGAAGGGCGACGCCTATCGGCTGCGCCGTCTGCTCGAGACCTTCGTGCGCGAGCCGGCGGCCGCGGTGGTGTCAGGACTGCCGTTGGTCACCAAGCCGCTGCGCACACGCCTGCGCCTGATTTCGGATGCAATGAGCCTGCTGGCGCCGGGCGCGCCATTCGTCCAGTTCACCTATGCCATGGTGCCGCCGATCCCGAAGACGCTGTCCGGGATCAAGGCCGAGGCCTCCGAGCTGATCTGGCTCAACCTGCCGCCCGCGCGCGTGTGGGTTTATCGCGGGCGCTGAACGCGTTTCACAAAATTAGCATGCGGCTAATGGATGCCCCCGTCTTCGCGGGGCATGACAGCTTCTAGTATGCTATCCGGGAACGTCCACGGAGCCGCCGATGGCCACGCCGAAAATCCTCGTGCTGCCCGGCTCGACCCGCACCGGCTCGCACAATGTCAAGCTGGCGGCGCTGGCGGCGAAAGAGCTGGCCCTGATCGACATCGACGTCACGCGCATTTCGCTCGCCGATTATCCGCTGCCGCTCTATGAGGGCGATCTCGAGGCCAATGCCGGGGCGCCCGCCAACGCGTTCAAGCTCAAGCAGATGATCATGGCGCACCACGGCGTGTTCATCGCCAGCCCGGAATACAGCGCGTCGGTGACGCCGACTCTCAAGAACGCCATCGACTGGGTCTCGCGCGTGCGCGAGCGCGGCGATCCGAGCTATGCCGCCTTCAAGGGGCGCGTGTTCGCGATCAGCTCGGCGTCGCCGGGCCGCTCCGGCGGCTTGCTCTCGCTGATGGCGCTGCGGCAGATCCTTGAGCTCGGCTGCGGCGCGCTGGTGATCCCCGAGCAAGTGGCGATCCCGCAGGCCGATCACGCTTTCGACGACATGGACAATATCGCCGACACCGGTACCGCCAACCTGTTTCGCGCCCAGCTCGCGCGGCTGGTGGACATGGCGCGGCTGATGATGTGAGGAGATATCTGTGACGCTGGATGCACGCGAACGCCTGATCGTGGCTCTCGACCTGCCATCGGTCAAATCCGCCGAGGCCATGGTGGCGAAGCTTGGCGAGTCGGTGTGCTTCTACAAGATCGGCTATCAGCTCGCTTTCGCCGGCGGGCTGCCGTTCGCGGCCGGCTTGATCGCCGCCGGCAAGCAGGTGTTCCTCGATCTCAAGCTGCACGACATCGGCAACACGGTCAGCAAGGGCGTCGAAAGCGTGGCGCAGCTCGGCGCGACATTCCTCACCGTGCATGCCTATCCGCAGACCATGAAAGCGGCGGTCGAAGGCAAGCGTGGCTCGACGCTGCGCATTCTCGCGGTGACTGTGCTCACCTCTTATGACGACGCCGATCTCGCCGCCGCCGGCTACGACCTCGGCGTCGGCGAACTGGCCGCGGCGCGCGCGGCGCAGGCGCGCGACACCGGCATCGACGGGTTGGTGTGCTCGGCGGAGGAGACGGCCAACCTGCGTGGCATCGTGGGCCCGGGCATGGTGCTGGTCACGCCGGGCATCCGGCCGGCAGGGACCGCCAGCGGCGATCAGAAACGCATCATGACGCCGGCAAGGGCGATCGAGGCCGGCGCCGACTATCTGGTGGTCGGCCGGCCGGTGGTGGAAGCCCGCGATCCGAAGGCGGCGGCCGACGCCATCGTCGCCGAGATCGAGCAAGTTACGGGCAAGTGAGGGGGAACTGACATGCCGAAGGGTTACTGGATTGCGCAAGTCGACGTAAATAGCGACGAGGGCTACAAGCCCTATGCCGCGGCCAATGCCGCGATCTTCAAGAAATTCGGCGGCCGCTTCATCATCCGCGCCGGCAAATCTGAGAGCATGGAAGGCAACGCGCGCTCGCGCAATGTGGTGATCGAATTTCCGGACTATGCCAGTGCGCTCGCTTGCTACCGCTCGCCCGAATACCAGGCCAACATCAAGGTGCGGCAGCCGCATTCGACCGCCGATATCCTCATCATCGAGGGCTACGACGGCCCGCAGCCGTAGTCGCCTTTTACCGTCTGGCGCGCTATATCCTCGCCCTTGGTTCCGGGAGTTAGACCGATGGCCGAAATGCGGCTCGTGGTCGCCGGCGCCGGCGGGCGGATGGGCCGCACGCTGGTCAAGGCGATCGTCGACATTAAGGGTTTTGCGCTGAGCGGTGCGCTGGAAGACGCGCGCTCGCCGCTGATCGGCTGGGACGCCGGCACACTCGCCGGCACGCCCGAGAACGGCGTCAAGCTCAGCGGTGACGCCGGCCCGTTGCTGGACAAGGCCGACGGCATTATCGACTTCACCACGCCGTCGGCGACGGTCGCCTTCGCCGCGCTCGCGGCCAAGGGCCGCAAGGTGCACATCATCGGCACCACGGGTTTAAGCGCGGCCGACGAAGCCAAGATCAAGGACGCCGCCAAGAGCGCGGTGATCGTCAAGTCCGGCAATATGAGCCTCGGCGTCAACCTGCTGGCGGCGCTCACCCGGCGCGTGGCCAAGACGCTCGATAATTCCTTCGACATCGAAATCCTCGAGATGCATCACAACCAGAAAGTCGACGCGCCGTCCGGCACCGCGCTCATGCTCGGCCGCGCGGCGGCGGAAGGCCGCGGCATCGATCTCGACACGCATAAGGTCGCCAGCCGCGACGGCCACACCGGCGCGCGCAAGGCCGGCGACATCGGTTTTGCCGCGTTGCGCGGCGGCAGCGTGGTCGGCGAGCACAGCGTGATCTTCGCCGGCCCGGCCGAGCGTGTCGAGCTGGTGCACAAGGCCGAGGACCGCATGATCTTCGCACGCGGCGCGCTGCACGCGGCGCTGTGGGCGCGCACGCAGAAGCCGGGGCTCTATTCGATGATGGATGTCCTGGGGTTGAAAGATTTCTAAGGTGTGAAAGAGCAGTGAAATGACCGACCGTCTTCTCGTGCTCGTGCGTCACGGCCAGAGCGACTGGAACCTGAAGAACCTGTTCACCGGCTGGCGCGATATCGACCTCACCGACAAGGGCGTCGCCGAGGCGCGCGAAGCCGGCCGCAAGCTTAAAGGCCAGGGCATCAAGTTCGACGTCGCCTTCACCTCCGCGCTGATCCGCGCGCAGCGCACGCTCGACCTCATGCTGGAGGAATTGGGCCAGACCAAAATTCCCGTGTTCAAGGACCAGGCGCTCAACGAGCGCGACTACGGCGAGCTGGTCGGTCTCAACAAGGACGACGCGCGCAAGAAATGGGGCGAGGAGCAGGTGCACATCTGGCGCCGCTCCTACAACATCGCGCCGCCCGGCGGCGAGAGTTTGCGCGACACCGCCGCGCGCGTGCTGCCCTATTACATCCAGGAAATCCTGCCGCGCGTGCTGCGCGGCGAGCATGTGCTGGTGTCGGCGCACGGCAATTCATTGCGCGCGCTGGTGATGGTGCTCGACAAGCACACGACGGAGAGCATCACCAAATTGAATTTGGACACCGGCGTGCCGATGATCTACCGGCTCAACGCGGATTCGACGGTGAAGTCGAAAATGGATCTGGCGGCGTAAGCTTAAGCTGCCGCCATCCCGGCTTCCCAGCCCAGCATCGCGCGCTTGCGAGTGAGGCCCCAGTGATAGCCGGTAATGTCGCCGTTCTTGCCGACCACGCGGTGGCAGGGCACCACGAAGCAGATTGGATTTTTGCCGACCGCGGCGCCGACCGCGCGCGCGGCTTTCGGCGATCCGGCGCGGGCCGCGAGCTCGGAATAGGTGGTGAGGGCGCCCATCGGAATGGTCAGCAGCTTTTCCCACACGCGCACTTCGAAATCCGTCCCAATGAGCACCACGCGCAGCGGCTGCTGCGGGCGCCAGAGCGCCGGATCGAAAATGCGCCGTGCAGTCGCGGCCGTGGCCGCGAAGTCCTCGACATAGCGCGCCCTCGGCCAGCGCGCGCGCATATCCCTGAGCGCCGAGCGCTCCTTACCGGCGTCGGCGAGCGCGAGGCCGGCCAGCCCACGCGGCGTGTTCATCACCAGCGCCGTCCCGAACGGGCAGGGATGGAATCCATAAGAGATCGTGAGCCCTTCGCCGCCGGCCTTCCATTCGCCCGGCGACATCGCCTCGTGCGTCACGAACAGATCGTGCAGCCGGCCTGGTCCGGACAGGCCGACCTCGTAGGCGGTGTCCAGCACGCTGGCCGACGCGCGCAGCAGGTCGCGCGCATAATTGAGGGTGAGCGCCTGCAGGAACGCCTTCGGCGTCAGGCCGCACCAGCGGCGGAACAGATGATGCAGATCGGTTGCGCTGACACCGGCGGCGTCGGCGATAGTCTCGATCGCGGGCTGCGAACGCCAGTTGCCGCGGATATGGGCGATGGCGCGGCGCACGATGTCGTAATCCGCCGCCGCGGTGGGGAGCGGGGCGAATTCGGGGAAGCGGTCGGACAGGGCCGTCGTCTTGGTCATGTTCATCATCTGACGTATTTAGGCGAGGTTAGGCGTTGCAGCCACCCGATTCCTGACTAGCCGAACGTCGTCCTTGTTACCCCGCGCTTGGCCTCGCTCAGGGCATTGCCCAGCGCCCGCGCGAAGCTGGCTTTTTCGTCGGGCCCCAGGAAATTCGCAATGGCGAGCTGCTTGCCGCGCGAAACCAGGAACAGCCGCTCGATGCCGAATTCCTCGTGCACCACTTTGTCGAGCTTGACCCAGAGCGGATTGAGCACCCATTCGCGCGCGCGTCCACGGTGGCAGACCTTGCGCACCTTGAGCGCGTTCGGCGTCACCGTGACCTGCTCGTAAGCGGCGGCGCGGCGGTAGTTGAGCCGGAACGCCCAATACAGCAGCAGCACGTCGAGCCCGAAGAAGCCGAAGATAGGCCAGGCGCCGTCGAGCAGGAACACCATCCCGGCGGCGAAGCTCACGGCGCCGAACGCCGCCATCAGCACCAGAAAGCCGACGCGGCCGAGCGAGCGGTGCGGCGTGAGTACGGCGGAAAAGATCGTGGGTTCGAGGTCG
>PKXB01000187.1 GCA_003133345.1 Hyphomicrobiales bacterium
AGCTGCAGAACCTCGACCAGTGTGCTGATCGCCTTCATCAGGCCCAAGCCGTTCGGCAAGAGCAGTTCAGGGGTTTGCAACGCAATCGGCATGATGCGCGTCTTGGAAGTACAAGCCATATCTCATCTCCCTGAGGAGTTGAGACAACATTTGGCTGCAAAGCAGCTGACCGGGCGGTTGTCGTTGGCCCGGAGATGCCGCTGTCGATGAGAAGCCGAAGGGATATCGCATATCGCCAAAAGCCCTCGGTCCGACAAGCGGACGACGCGCAGTGCTTGGGCGATGTGCCTTGGAGCAGCCGGGCGACTGCAATGTGGCCCGACGCGAAATCATGTATGTGAAGCCTGGCCAAAAGTCAAGATTGCGCATATTTACCAAGTAATAATCAGTCGATTTTGCAGCAGGAGCTCAACATGGCGCGTGTGAATCTCGACACCGACAAGGATCATCTGGTCACGCCGAAACATTCCGACGCGCGCGGGCCGGTGGTGCGCGGCAAGTCGATCGAGATCATGCAGATGAACTGGAAAGCCGGCGACAGTGCGCGGCCGCACCAGCATCCGGAAGAGCAGGCGATCTACGTGGTGAGCGGCCGCATGCGCATGACCGTCGGCGGCGAAATCTACGAGATCGGCCACGGCGAGGTCAGCTACCATCCTTCCAACGTGCTGCACGGCGCGCTCGCCGTGGAGGACACGGTGGCGATCAGCTTCAAGAACATCGTGGCGCCCGGCTACCCGGCCACCAAGACGCTGTAACGCTTACGATGCCTTCGGCGCCGCCGCCGGGGTGAGACCTCTAGCCTTGAACACCGCGGCGGCCTCTGGCGTGTGCAGGAACTTGATCAACGCGTTCGCAGCCTCCTTCTGCTGGCTGCCCGTGCCGGTGCCGGCCGTATAGAGCGTGATGTTGTTCAAATCGGCCGGCAACGGCCCGACCATGTCGACACCGCTGACCGCCATGACTTCCGGCTCCTGCTGAACCGCGAGTTCGGCCTCGCCGCTCACGACAAGATTGGCCGCGTTGCCGCTCGGTGGCGGAAACTTGGTCTTGGCCTTCATCTCCTCCGCGATGCCCATGCGCTCCAAGAGCTTGGCGAGGTAGACGCCGCTGGCGCCGCCGGACGCCGGATTCGAATAGGCGATCGACTTGGCCTTAAGCAGCGTCTGCTTGAATGCCTCAGGCGTCGTAATGTCCGGCTTGGGCGCGCCCTTCTTGACGACCATGGCCATGCCGGAGCTGGCAAACAATGCGTCCGGCCTGGCCGTGGCTTTGTTTTCCTTCACCAGTGTATCGTGGCTCTGTTTGACCAGCACGTAGAGGTCGGCGCTCTCGCCGGCTTGCACGCGGTTGACCAGGAGGGCGGCGGTGCCCCAGGTGATGGTGAGCTTGTGGCCGGTGGCCTTCTCGAACTTCGGCGCGAGCTCTTCGAGTGCGGCCTGCACGCCGATGGTGCTGTAGACCTTGATCTCGGCGGCGAAGGCGAATGTAGCTTGCGCGATCAGAAAAACTGCGATAGCCGCAACGCGGCCGATGTTTCTGCTCATGGCGTCTCTCCCGGTGTTATTGCGGCCATTACATGCCTAAAGTGGGCTACATTCAATCGGGGTCGGTGCAGAGGTGCAGGACGGCATGGCTGACACGAATTTCGACGTTCTGATCATCGGCTCCGGCCCCGGCGGATACGTGACCGCCATCCGCGCGGCGCAGCTTGGATTCAAGACCGCGATAATCGAGCGCGACTATCTCGGCGGCATTTGCCTGAACTGGGGCTGCATCCCCACCAAGGCGCTGCTGCGCTCGGCGGAAATATTCCATTACATGCAGCACGCCAAGGACTACGGGTTGAAGGCGGACAATGTCGGCTACGACCCGAAAGCCGTGGTCGCGCGTTCGCGCGCGGTGGCCAAGCGGCTCAACGACGGCGTCGGCTTTCTCATGAAAAAGAATAAAGTGTCGGTCATCTGGGGCGAAGCCGCGATCGACGCGCCCGGCAAGGTGACGGTGAAGGCCTCCAAAAGCGAAGCGCCGAAAGGCGCGCTTCCGCCCGGCGCCTATCAGGCCAAGCACATCATCATCGCCACCGGCGCGCGGCCGCGCGTGCTGCCCGGTCTCGAGCCGGACAAGAAACTGGTGTGGACTTACTTTGAGGCCATGGCGCCGCCCAGCATTCCGAAGTCGCTGCTGGTGATCGGCTCCGGCGCCATCGGCATCGAGTTTGCCTCGTTCTACCGCACGCTCGGCGCTGAGGTGACGGTGGTCGAGGTGCTGCCGCAGATCTTGCCGGTCGAGGATCATGAGATTCAAACTTTTGCGCGCAAGAGCTTCGAGAAGCAGGGCATCAAAATCCTGACCAACGCCAAGGTGACCAAGCTCGACAAGAAGAGCGACAGCGTCACCGCCGCCATCGAGGAGGGCGGCAAGACACAAACCATCACCGCCGAGCGCGTGATCTCCGCCGTCGGCGTCACCGGCAACATCGAAAATCTCGGGCTGGAAAAGCTTGGGCTGAAAACCGAGCGCGGCTGCATCGTGGTCGATCCCTTCAGCAAGACCAACGTGCCGGGCCTCTACGCCATCGGCGACGTCGCCGGCCCGCCCATGCTGGCACACAAGGCCGAGCACGAAGGCGTGGTCTGCATCGAGGCGATCAAGGGCCTGCAGCCGCATCCGATGAACAAGCTTCTGATCCCCGGCTGCACTTATTGTTCACCGCAGATCGCCTCGGTCGGCCTGACCGAACAGGCGGCCAAGGATAAAAAGATCGACATCCGTGTCGGCCGCTTTCCCTTCGTCGGCAATGGCAAGGCGATTGCGCTCGGCGAGGACCAGGGCTTGGTCAAAGTGATCTTCGACAAGAAGACCGGGCAATTGCTCGGCGCCCACATGGTCGGCATCGAGGTTACCGAACTGATCCAGGGCTATGTGGTGGCGATGAACCTGGAAACCACGGAAGAAGAATTGATGCACACCGTCTTCCCGCACCCGACCTTGTCGGAGATGATGAAGGAAGCGGTGCTGGATGCTTATGGACGCGTGCTCAACATGTAGGGCGTAGAGAAGGATCGATCCCATGGCCAAGTTCGCAAACATTCTCGAAACCGTTGGCAACACGCCGGTGGTCAAGATCAACAAGTTGGGCCCGAAAGGCATCAACCTCTACGTCAAGATCGAGGCCTTCAATCCGCTCGGCTCGGTCAAGGACCGCCTGGCGCTTGGCGTCATCGAGGCGGCGGAAAAATCCGGCCAGCTCAAGCCCGGGCAGACTGTCGTCGAAGCCACCTCCGGCAATACCGGCATCGGGCTGGCCATGGTCTGCGCGCAGAAGGGCTATCCGCTGGTGCTGACCATGGCTGAGAGCTTTTCGGTCGAGCGGCGCAAGCTGATGCGCTTCCTCGGCGCCAAGGTGGTGCTCACGCCCGCTGCCGAGCGCGGCATGGGCATGGTCAACAAGGCGGCCGAGCTCGCCAAGACGCACGGCTGGTTCTTGACCCGCCAGTTCGAGAACGAGGCTAACCCGGACATGCATTCGCGCACCACCGCGCGCGAGATCGTCAACGACTTCAAAGGCGAGAAACTCGACTACTGGGTTACTGGCTTCGGAACCGGCGGCACGCTCAAAGGCGTCGCCCGCGTGCTGGCCAAGGAGCGGCCCGACACCAAGATCGTCGTCTGCGAGCCGGCCGACGCGCCGATGCTCACAAGCCACACGCCACAGGAGCGCAATCCCGATGGCTCGCCGGCCAAGCCCAATACGGCGTTCAAGCCGCATCCGATGCAGGGCTGGAGCCCGGATTTCATTCCGAAGCTCACCGGCGACGTCGTCGACATGGGCGTGATCAGCCGCATCATCACCATCGCCGGCGCCGATGCGATGAAAAACGCCAAGGCGCTGGCGCAGCAGGAAGGCATTTTCGTCGGCATCACCGCGGGCGCGACCTTCGCCGGCGCGCTGGAAGTCTGCAAAAACGCCGCGCCCGGCTCGACAGTGCTGGCCATGCTGCCCGACACTGGCGAGCGTTATCTGTCGACCCCGCTGTTTGGCGACATCGGCGCCGATATGAATGAAGACGAATTGAAGATTTCCAATTCGTCGCCGAACAACCGCATGCCGCCCAAAGCCGCGTAGGCGCACGACAGGGGACAACCCATGGGCATTCTCGCCTGGATCATCATCGGACTGATCGCCGGCTGGCTGGCGACGCAAATCCTCGGCGGCCGCGGCGGCCTATTTTACAATCTCGCGGTCGGTCTGGTCGGCGCCATCGTCGGCGGCTTCCTGTTNNCCATCGGCGCCATCGTGTTCCTGCTGATCTGGCGGGCGATCCGGCGCGCCTGATGCGCTCCTCCCGCACGGCTCTCCGCCTTGCGGCGGCACAAAAGCGCTCGTAAGTAGGGTCCATGCCCGTCGTCCTCGACCTCATCAATGCCCCGCGTCCGCGTCATCCGGAAAAGGCGCACCGGCCGGATTCAGCCGTCCCCAAGAAGCCCGACTGGATCCGCGTCAAGGCGCCGGTATCGCCGGGCTATTTCCAGACGCAAAGCATCATGCGCGCGAACGGCCTGCACACCGTGTGCGAGGAGGCCGGCTGCCCGAATATCGGCGAGTGCTGGGAGAAGAAACACGCCACTTTCATGATCATGGGCGACACCTGCACGCGCGCCTGCGCCTTCTGCAACGTCAANNTCGGTCGACCGCGACGATCTCGCCGACGGCGGCGCGCAACATTTTGCCGACACCATCCGCGCGATTCGGCGCGCCTGCCCGCAAACCACCATCGAGGTGCTGACGCCGGATTTCCTGCGCAAGGACGGCGCACCGGAGATCGTGGTCGCCGCCAAGCCCGACGTGTTCAACCACAATCTGGAAACCGTGCCGTCGCTCTATCTGACGGTGCGGCCGGGCGCGCGTTATTTCCATTCGCTGCGGCTGTTACAGCGGGTGAAGGAACTCGATCCCACGATGTTCACCAAGTCGGGGATCATGGTAGGGCTGGGCGAAGAGCGCAACGAAGTGCTGCAGGTGATGGACGACTTGCGCTCGGCCAATGTCGATTTCCTCACCATCGGGCAATATCTGCAGCCGACCCGCAAGCATCACGAGGTCAAGCGCTTCGTGCCGCCCGACGAATTCAAGGCGCTGGAGACCATCGCCTATGCCAAGGGCTTCCTGATGGTGGCGGCCTCGCCGCTGACGCGCTCGTCGCATCACGCCGGCGAGGCGTTCGCGCGCCTGAAAACGAGCGCGCACCGTTAGCCGTGCCGCAATTCTCCACCAAGCGCCGCGTCCGTCACAGTGCAGCGGACATGTTCGATCTCGTCGCCGACGGCGAGAAATATCCGGAATTCGTGCCGCTGTGCAGCGCGCTCAGGATCAAAAGCCGCACCAGCAAAGGCGAGGGCATTACCGTGCTGGTCGCCGATATGACGGTTGCCTACAAGATCATCAGCGAGACCTTTACCAGTCGCGTCACCCTCGACCGGCCGAATTTAAAAGTCCTGGTCGAATACCTCGATGGCCCTTTCAAACGGCTGCAGAACCGCTGGACCTTTCGACCGGCCGGCGAAAATGCCTGCGAGGTGGAATTCTTCATCGACTACGAATTCAGGAGCCGGACGCTCGCCATGCTGATGGGCGCGCTGTTCGACACCGCCTTCCGCAAATTCGCCGCCGCCTTCGAGCAGCGGGCGGATCAAGTGTACGGGCGCAAGCCTGCCTAAGTGTCTGTCCGATGAGT
>PKXB01000186.1 GCA_003133345.1 Hyphomicrobiales bacterium
CGGTTCGCTTTCGTCGCAACGAACTGATCCGCTGAGTAACCTGACCAAGTAACGTTAAGGGCGCGCCCGCGTCGCAGCCGGTCCCTTGCAACAAAAGTATCGTTGCGGTGTCATGTTTTTTTGATAGTCTATTTTCTGTGGCGCACGAGCAATGGAGGGATGACCATGCGGTCTCCATCCGGGTTGGCTGCTACGGCCCCAGCGATTTCGGCAGCCTCGCGCTCCGCCCCGGCGGCCCAGCCGCTTTTTCACCGGATTTGGCCGCCTGCGATAATAGCTCTTGGATTAGGGCTTACTGTGGCATGGACATGTCTCTTGGGATACGGACTTGTTAGCGTAATAACAATTGCAATTTAGGAAGCGGAAAGCCGCTGCTTTCGCAACCGCCTGATCAAAACACTGATTGGATTTCGGAGAGACCGCTGCGGGGCGATCTTTCTTTTTGCGCTGGTCAAGTTGCGGTGCGTCGGTCGCTAATGGCACATCGCGTCATTCGCTGCGCCGCAAAATTAGGTCGCTATTGGAGGCATAGCGGACATTGTTCGGCACTGGCGCACATTGCTAACTCCGGCATTTTCCCCGCCCAGAGCCTGAAACAGGGTACCAAGTGTCGGAATTCAACCGCTAGCGTGTCGCCATGGCCCGCCCTCTGCCCAGCCAACCCGCCGTCGCCTTGCAGCGCCGGCTCTCGCTGCCGCTGCTGGTGCTGTACGGCATCGGCATCACCATCGGCGCCGGCATCTATGTGCTGATCGGCGCGGTCGCCGGCCACGCCGGCAGCTATGCGCCGTGGTCGTTCGTGCTGGCCGCCGTTGTCATGGCGTTCACCGTCGGCTCCTACGCCGAACTCACGACGCGGTTTTCGGTGAGCGCCGGCGAAGCCGCCTATGTGCGGGCGGCGTTCCGCTCGCGCGCCGCCTCCACGCTCACCGGGCTGCTCACGATCGTGATCGGCATCGTCTCCTCGGCCGCGGTGGCGCTGGGCGCCGCCGGCTATATCGCGCAGTTCACCGATTTGCCGCCAAGCGCGGTCGTGGCGCTGCTGCTGGCCGTGCTCGGCGCGGTCGCCGCCTGGGGCATTCTGGAATCGGNNAGGTCCCGCTCGCGTCCGCGCTCGCCGTGCCGCCGCTCGATATCGGCACGCTGTCGGGCATCGGTTATGCCAGCCTGCTCGCGTTTTTCGCCTTCATCGGCTTCGAGGACCTCGCCAATGTGGTGGAGGAAGCGAAAGTTCCGCACCGCGACATCCCCCGCGCCATGGTGCTCACGCTCGTCATCAGCACCGTGCTGTATGTCGCGGTGGCGGCGATCGCGGTGGCGGCCGTGCCGGTCGCTGAGCTCGCCGCCTCCCCCGCGCCGCTCAGTCTGGTGTTCCGCACGCTCGCCGGCGTCAGCCCGGCCACCATCAGCGCCATCGCCATCGTCGCCACCCTCAACACCATCCTGGCGCAGATGACGATGGCCGCGCGCGTCGTCTACGGCCTGGCCCGCCAGGGCGACCTGCCCGGTTTTGCCGGCCGCGTGCATCCGAAAACGGCGACGCCGCTGATCGCCACCGCCCTGATCGTGGCGGCGACGCTGGCGCTCGCGCTGCTGGTTCCGTTCGAGCGGCTAGCGGAAGGCACCTCGCTCGCCACTTTGGTGGTGTTCGCGCTGGTCAATCTAGCGCTGCTGCGCCTGCGTCATCGCAAGATCCATACCGACGGCCCGCATATCCGTGTGCTGCTCTGGGTGCCGGCAGCGGGCTTCGTCAGTTGTCTCGCTATGATGGCGGCGGCGGTTGCGCCGTGAGCCACGGCTAAAACCAAGTAATTCCCGCCAACGGCAGCACCCGCTGAAGGATTGCCCCCAAGCAGACCAGCACCACGAGCAATTTCAGGAGGTTCGCCAAACGGCCGTCATTAACGAACTTTTCGATGACCCAAAAACAAATTGCGCCGACGACGCAAATAATCAGAACCCCGATTAAGACTGAAAGCATAGCAACCCCCTTCCGGTTTGACCCAAGCCTGTCTCAATATCAGGTCTGTCTCAATATCATGTGGATCCCGGAAAATCGACGGGTAGAAGAAAATGATTGTTGCGGTGGATGCGCGTCAAACAGGACCGCCGGCCCCATCGTCAGATAACCGTTCCAAAAAGCTTCCCGATGCCGGCGGTGAGCGCCATCGCCAGGGCGCCCCAGAATGTCACCCGAAGCGTGGCACACAGAACCTTGGCGCCGCCGGCGCGCGCCCCGATCGCACCCAGAACTGCGAGAAAGGCCAAAGACGCAGCGGACACGATGGGCACCAGGGCACTTGCCGGCGATACGACCACCATGAGCAACGGCATGACCGCCCCGACGGAGAACGAGGCCGCCGAGGTCAGCGCGGCCTGCACCGTACGCGCGGTGGTGATTTCCGAAATGCCAAGCTCGTCACGCGCGTGGGCTCCCAAGGCATCTTTCGCCGTCAGCTGGCGGGCAACCTTCCGCGCCAACGCCTTATCGACGCCACGCTTGACGTAGATTTCGGCAAGCTCATCAAGCTCAAACCTGGGGTTCTTTTTCAGCTCCTTGCGTTCGCGCGCAAGATCCGCCCGCTCGGTGTCGGATTGCGAGCTGACCGACACATATTCGCCGGCGGCCATCGACATGGCGCCCGCCACTAGTCCCGCGACGCCGGCGATCAAGACAGCGTTCGGCGTCGCGGCCGCTGCGGCCACGCCGACGATCAAGCTTGCGGTCGAGATGATGCCGTCGTTGGCGCCAAGCACCGCGGCGCGCAGCCAACCGACGCGGTCGACGAAGTGGCGCTCCGAATGCAGGCGAAGACGGCTCATCCGATGCTCCGCCTATCGGATCAGAGCCGCCCGAGCAGCATGAGAATGACCACGATGATCAGGATGGTGCCGAGAAGACCGACGCCGCCGTGACCGTAACCGTAGCCGTAGCCGCCGAAGCGGCCGCTGAAGCCGCCCAGCAAGAAGATGATGAGGACGATGACAAGAATGAGTCCAAGCGATATGGCCGTTACCTCCGTTGGCAGGGTCTAACTGAACATGGGCCTCTTGGTAACTCAATGCGCGCCGCCAGGAAATGTGCCGCATTTTTAAAATCAGCAGACCGCAAGGCAATGGAGAAGAGCCATGAAAAATCGGTTGCCTACTCTAGCTGCGGCGGCATTGTTTGCAATGAGCATGGTGCCGTTTGCGAATAATGCATCGGCGATGCCCGCCGATGCTCTCGCACTCAAGAACGCTGCCCCGACGGATATCGAGACCGTGCGCTGGCGCGGTCGAGGTGGCAGAGGATGGGGTCCGGGTATTGCTGCAGGATTGCTCGGCGGTGCCATCATAGGCGGACTGCTCGCCGCTCCCTATTACGGCTACGACGACCCCTATTACGCCTACGAGCCCGGCCCCTACGCCTACGGCCGCGGCTACGGTGGGAACGCGGTGGCCTACTGCATGCAGCGGTTCAGGTCTTATGATCCTAGCAGCGGTACTTATGTCGGCTTCGACGGCTTGCGTCATTCATGCCCGTGAGCGGATAGCCGCGGCTGCGTGCGCGTTCCCGGTTGGCCGAAGCCATCGGCATTTGCACTCCAGCCAGGTGCGAGGTCCCTCGCGCCGGGCCGGTGCCTTTGGAGCCTAGATTCCCGCGCCCAGACGGTCTACAGCCGCGACTTCCCGCCCTGCAAATTCTGCAAGTAAACTTGGCGCTATTTGCTTGATCGACAACGCAAAACCCCGGCCGCGCGCCGGGGTTTTTATTCCGCCGGGATCGGCGTTGCCGGAGCGGTAGGCGCGGACGCCGCCGGCGTGGCAGGCCCCTTCAGCACGCGCTCTTCCATCGAAATCAAAAATGCCATGCCGAAGGCGAGCACCAGCGCGCAAGCCATGAACACGAAGCGGAACGCGGTGGCGAGCTCGGGCGCCGAGGCCGTGCGCGCCAGCATTTCGATCGACATGCCGGTGACGCCGCCCAGCCCGCCGAGCACGATCGCGCCCAGCACCGCCACCACCAGCGCGGAGAATAGCGAGCGGAAGAAATTGGCCGCGCCGGTGGCCACCCCCATCTGGTGCTGCGTCACCGCGTTCTGCATGCACACGGTGGAAATCGGGAACAGCGTGCCGAGACCGGAGCCGATCAGCGTGAGCAGCACCAGCACCAGCACGGTGGGGAGCGAGGCGGGCCAGATGGCCAACACGGCCAACGACAGCAGAGCCAGCGTCAGCCCGGCGAGCGCCAGGCGCTTGTAATGCGTCATGTGCATGAGCAGCCGGCCGGTCACGGTGGAGAGCGCCACGGTCGCGCCCATCAACGGGATCAAGGCCATGCCCGACTGGCTGGCGGACAGATGCAGCACCACTTCGAAATAAAGCGGCACGAAAATCGTCATGCCGACCAGCGTCGCCATGGCGCAGGCGCCGGCGAGCGCCGCGCAGCGCACCACCGGATTGCCGAGCACCGCGAGCGGCAGAAACGGCTCGGCGGTCGCCACCAGCCGCCAGGCGAACAGGCCCCACAGAATCGCGGACGTGAGCAGCAGCGCGCCGAACTGCGGCGAGATCCAGTCGAACCAGCGCCCGCCCCACGACAGCGCCAGCAGCAGCGCCACCGCCGCCGTCGTCATCAAGAGCGCGCCGATCACGTCGAGGCGATGTTTGCGCGGATGAAACGGCACGCGCTTGAGCACGTTGGAGGTCATGCCGAGCGCGGCCAGCCCGAGCGGCAGATTGATCCAGAAAATGAGCGACCAGTCGAGATGCTCGGTGAGGAAACCGCCGAGCACCGGCCCGCCGATCGAGGAGGTGGCGAACACCGCGCCGATATAGCCTTGGTAGCGGCCGCGCTCGCGCGGACTGACGATGTTGGCGATGATGGTCTGCGCCAGCACCATCAGCCCGCCGCCGCCCGCCCCCTGCAGCGCGCGACCGAGCACCAGCGCGATCATGCTCGGCGCCAGCGCGCAGACCAGCGAGCCGGCGACGAAGATGACGATGGCGATCAGCATCATCGCGCGCCGGCCGTGGATGTCGGACAGCTTGCCGTAGAGCGGCGTCACCGCGGTGGCGGTGAGCAGATAGGCGGTGACCACCCAGGCCAGGTCGCCGAGATTGGAAAAGTGCCGGCCGATGGTCGGCAGCGCGGTGGCGACGATGGTCTGGTCGAGCGCGCCGAGGAACATCGCCAGCATGATGCCGAGCACGATGGCGCGCACTTCCGGATGCGTGAGCGGGCGCGGCTGAGCCGGCGCGTGCGCTTTCGATTTTTTGGCCTTGCCCGTCATGGACGCGTTTGATGCCGCGCGGGCGGCACCTTGGCAATAGCTTGCAACGCGGGGGTGGTATGATCCGTTGCTCCATAGTTACCCCGTCATTCCGGGGCGCCGCGAAAGCGGCGAACCCGGAATCCAGATACAGTATCGAAACCAGCTTCTGGATTCCGGGTTCACGCACTTCGTGCGTGCCCCGGAATGACGAAAGATTGATCCCGCGGCGTTCAGAATGATGATGCACAGATTTCAATACGGGCTCGTCGTCCTGCTGGCGCTGACGGGACCGGCTGCTGCGGCCGAGCGCCTGCCCGCCGGCTTCGTCTATCTGCGCGACGTCGAGCCGAGCATCGCCCAGGACATGCGCTATGCGGGTTTCGACAATTTCACCGGCCATCCCCTGCCCGGCTACGGCGCGCCCGAATGCGTGCTGCGCCGCGCGGTGGCGCAGGCGCTGGCCCAGGTGCAGGCCGATCTGGCGCGCGACAATCTAAGCCTCAAGGTGTACGACTGTTATCGCCCGACCCGCGCGGTGCGCGCGTTTATGCGCTGGGCGCAAGAATCTGAAAAAGAACCTGAAAAAGCCGGCGCGCGCGCAGCGCCCACCAAACGCTTTTTCCCCGCGCTGGAGAAGCGCAGGCTGTTCGCCTCCGGCTACATCGCCACGCATTCCGCGCATTCGACCGGCAGCGCGGTCGATCTCACGCTCATCCAGCGGGGCGCCGCGCCAGCGCCGCCGTTCGACCGCTCAGCGGCTTACGGGTCCTGCACGGGGCCGGCGGCGCAGCGCGCGCCCGACAATAGCCTCGACATGGGCACCGGCTTCGACTGCTTCGATGCGCGCAGCGCCACGGCAAGCGGCGCGAACACGCCCGCGCAGCAGCGCTGGCGCGCCCTGCTGGTCGCGGCCATGCGGGCGCGCGGCTTGCACAATTATTTCCGCGAATGGTGGCACTTCAGTTTCGGCCCGCGCGGGGGGCAGGCTTATGATTTTGCGATCGAGGGGCGGGCCAACTAGGCGATCTCCGGGACGCGTGTCACGGATTTTTTCCTAGTTTAAAGTTCGCCGCTAAAGGCGCGGTGAAGCATGGCCTGGAACAAATCATCGAGGCGGCGGCGGCTAGTGGTTTGCTCGGCTTTCATCTCGCGAATTTCAGTCACTCGCTGAGCAAACTCCTTTTGCAACGACAGTGGCGGGAGTGCCAACTCCAAACGCCTTGCTTCACCGATGTTGAAATGCTGTTGGGCAATTCCGGTCGCCCCAGCAATCTTGTCTTTGTCGCCAAGACATTGGTTAAGCAGTTCACAGAGAAACTCTGGATTCAGGTAACCCCTCGCGCTTGGCTTCGAGAACGCAAAGGACGCGACCAAGTTTATCTTTCAGGAAGTAATCGGCGCGCCCACTAGACAAATTAAGCTCAAACCCGACCTGCTTGGGATCGAGCAAATCCCAGCCGCTGAATTCCAGCGCTTTGTCGATGAGGATGCGCGAAAAGGCTTCGTTTTGTCCCGCCAGCATAGGTCAATATGAGCACACGGGGCGGTTGTTCTCAAACGGCTATTTGCGCTTCGCTTTGGCCCCTTTGGGCACCTTCCCCGGCCAACTGACGATGTACTCCTCGAGCTTGGCGTCCGGCACGTCCTTCTCGCTCGCGCTCACGCGCCCGCGCACCGAGACGCCGGCCGCGTGCACCGTCTCCGGGTCGCCGGAGACCAGCGGGTGCCACCAGTAGAGCTCGCGCCCCTCGGCCACCAGGCGATAGCCGCAGGTCGGCGGCAGCCAGGAAAGCCTGCGCACATTGCGCGGGGTGAGCCGCACGCAGTCGCGCACGCGCGCCTGGCGGTGGGCATAGTCGGTGCAGCGGCAGCTCTGCCCGTCCAGCAGCTTACAGCCCACGTCGGTGAACACGGTCTGGTGGGTGTCCTCGTCGATCAGCTTGTTCAGGCAGCAGCGGCCGCAGCCGTCGCACAGGCTCTCCCATTCCGTCTTGCTCATCTCGCCCATGCTCTTGCTGCGCCAGAACGGGGCCGGTTCATCGGGCATGGAGTTTCCTTCGCGAGTCACTGCGGCCGTTATAGCCGTTCCTCCGTCATTCCGGGACGGCCCGTTAGGGCCGGACCCGGAATCCAGGGGCCCCACCGGGCGGCTCTGGATTCCGGGTTCGCGGCCTTTCGGCCGCGCCCCGGAATGACGAGATATGGCCGCAATTCGCGCCCATGTTGGCCCGTCTATTGACCCGACCCGCGCCCGTGGCCCTATTGGCGCCGATCGGCTAAAATCGGCCTGCGGCGGCAAGCTGGATCAAGCCTTGCCGCCCAAGCCTTCAACGAGCGAGCAGCCTTGCGCGACCTTTTTCCGGCCGACTGGAAGCCCAAATTCAAGAAGCTACTGCTCGGCTTCGACGCCCGCGTCGATTCCAGCCTGTTCCGCAGCTTCACCGGCTTGCGCGATACCTATGAGCGCTTTTCCACCTTCATGGACCGCTTCCACGTCGCCGGCTGGAGGCGCGCGCTCAACGAGCTGGTCTCGGAAGCCGCCACCTTGGGCACCGCCGGCGCCATCCTGATGCTGGCGCTCGCGATTCCCGCATTCCACGAGACCTCGGACGACGACTGGCTCAAGAAGTCGGAGCTGGCGGTGAGCTTCCTCGACCGCTACGGCAGCGAGGTCGGCACCCGCGGCATAAG
Source organism: Hyphomicrobiales bacterium (assembly GCA_003133345.1). GTDB lineage: Bacteria > Pseudomonadota > Alphaproteobacteria > Rhizobiales > Xanthobacteraceae > Pseudolabrys. Next base: position 7,950 of record PKXB01000186.1, read on the forward strand.
GCACAACGATTCGGTGCCGCTCGACCAGTTTCCCGACAACCTGATCAAGGCGGTGCTCGCCACCGAGGATCGCCGCTTCTACGAGCATTTCGGCATCGATGCCGCCGGCACGATGCGCGCGCTGGTGGCCAATACCAAGGCCGGCGGCGTCGTGCAGGGCGGCTCTTCCTTGACGCAACAGCTCGCCAAAAACTTGTTTTTGAACAACGAACGCACGCTCGAGCGTAAGATCAAGGAAGCCTTCCTGGC
>PKXB01000114.1 GCA_003133345.1 Hyphomicrobiales bacterium
GCCGCCGCACTTCTGGGCGCTGGCGCTCTACCGCACCGAGGATTACGCCCGCGCCGGCATTCCGATGCTGCCGGTGGTTGCCGGCGACGCCTCAACGCGGCGCCACATCCTGCTCCATACACTCATTCTGGTGCCGCTCGGCATCGCGCCCTGGGCGCTCGGCTATGCCGGCGCGCTCTATGGGCTGACCGCGATCGTGACCGGCGCGATCATGCTGGCGCTGGCCTTGCAAGTGTTGGGCGAACGCCGTCCGGCCGAGCGCGCCAGCCGGCAGCTTTTTGCCTTCTCGATCCTGTATCTGTTCCTGTTGTTTGCCGTGCTGCTGATCGAGCGGGGATGGGGTGGGCTGATCGCCCGCTTGGCGGTGTGATTGTCGGGGTCGCGATGAACGAGCAACCGAAGGACGAAGGCATCGTGCTCACCGAGGCGCAGAAACGCGCCCGGCGTTCGCGCTCGATCGCCATCGCGTTGTCGCTGGCCGCGCTGGTGATCCTGTTTTACCTGGTGACCCTGGCGAAGGGCCCGATCGTACTGGTCCGCCCGCTATGACGAACGAACCGATGCCCCGCAACGGCAAGAAGCTCCGGCGCCACATGGTGATCGCCGCCTGCTGCGGCGTCTTCGTGGCGTCTATGGTGGGCGCGGCCTATGCCGCTGTGCCGCTGTACAACTGGTTCTGCCGCACCACCGGCTTTGCCGGCACCACCCAGGTTTCGCAACAAGCGCCCGAGCATCTACTCGGCCGCACGATTGCCATTCGCTTCGATTCCAACGTCGCGCCCGGGCTGCCGTGGAAATTCGAGCCGGAGCAGAACGAGATCAAGCTGCGCATCGGCGAGGTGGCGACCGTCCATTACAAGGTCGTCAACGAGACCGCGCGCACCATCTCCGCGCAGGCGTCCTACAACGTCACGCCGCCGCAGGTCGGCGCCTATTTCGACAAGATCAATTGCTTCTGCTTCACCGAGCAGCGCCTGAAGCCGGGCGAGACGCGCGAGATGACGGTCGTGTTCTACGTCGATCCGGCGATCGCCAAGGACCACGACCAGGACGCGCTCAACACGATCACGCTGTCCTATACGTTCTATCGGCTGCCCGAACCGGAACCACCGGTGGCCGAGGCACCGAATACGAAATCGAATAGACTCTAACCGGGGATAAGGGGGGCGCCCGCGGCGCCCGCTCAAACGAGATTTGAACGGAGACGACGATGGCCCAGGGTCACACCAATCATCACGACTACCACTTGGTGAATCCGAGCCCCTGGCCGGCGGTCGGCGCCACCTCCGCCTTTCTGATGGCGTTCGGCGGCATCAGCTGGATGCATCATATGTACACGGCCGCGCCGCTGGTGTTCGGGCTCGGCGTACTCGGCACGATCTACACCTTCATCGGCTGGTGGCGCGACGTGGTGCGCGAAGCCCAGTATGAGGGCTTCCATACCCGTGTGGTGCAGATTTCGCACCGCTACGGCATGATCCTGTTCATCGCCTCCGAGGTGATGTTCTTCGTCGCCTGGTTCTGGGCCTATTTCAACACCGCGTTGTTTCCCGGCGAAGCGCATGAGGTCGGCCGGCTGGCCTTCACCCACGGCGTATGGCCGCCGCAGGGGATCGAGACCTTCAATCCCTGGCATCTGCCGCTCTTGAACACGCTGATCCTGCTCACCTCCGGCACCACGGTGACCTGGGCGCACCACGCGCTCTTGGAGGACGACCGGCAGGGGCTGAAATGGGGCCTGGCGCTGACCATCCTGCTCGGGCTCACCTTCACCTGCGTGCAGGCCTACGAATACTCGCACGCGGCGTTCGCCTTCAAAGGCAACATCTACGGCGCTACTTTCTTCATGGCGACCGGTTTCCACGGCGCGCATGTGATCATCGGCTCGATCTTCTTGATCGTCTGCCTGATCCGCGCGCTGGCCGGCCACTTCAATTCCAAGCAGCATCTCGGCTTCGAGTTCGCCGCCTGGTATTGGCATTTCGTCGACGTGGTGTGGCTGTTCCTGTTCGCCTGCATATATGTGTGGGGCGCCGGTGTGCCGCATCCCGAGTAACCATCGCGCGATGGTGTTTCGAGAGGGCGGCGTGATTGCGCCGCCCTTTTGCTTTGCGGAAAGAACGTGAAACATGGCTGACGCACCGCTGCCGATCGCAAGAGGCCTGCGCGGGCGTTGTCCGCGCTGCGGCGAGGGAAAGTTGTTCCAGGGCTTTCTGGGGCTGCGGCCTCGTTGCGAGCATTGCGGCCTCGACTTCGCCTTCGCCGATGCCGGCGACGGCCCGGCGGTGTTCGTGATTCTGCTCGGTGGCGCGATCGTCGTGTTCGCCGCGCTGCTCACCGAGGTGGTCTATCAGCCGCCCTACTGGCTGCATGCGGCGCTGTGGCTGCCGTTGGTTCTGCTCGTGACGCTGGCACCGTTGCGGCCGATCAAGGGCCTGATGATCGCGCTGCAATATCATCACAAGGCCGCGGAAGGCCGCCCCGCCCATCGAGGCGACGAGTGAGCGTGCCGCGCGACAGGCGCCGTGGCGGAGTGATCGAAGCGACGGTGTTCGCCGTGGTCGGCGTCGCCATCCTGCTCGGCCTCGGCATTTGGCAACTCGACCGCAAGGTCTGGAAGGAAAATCTGATCGCCACGGTGACCGCGCGGCTGGCGCGCGCGCCCGAGAATCTGCCGTCGCGCGAAAGCTGGCCGCGGCTCGTTGCCGAAGCCGATGAATATACCCGCGTCAAATTCCCGGCCGAATTCCTCGCAGGCGAAGAGGCGCTGGTCTATTCCGCCGGCTCCGCCTTCCGGCCCGACGTGCAGGGGCCGGGCTATTGGGTGTTCGCGCCGGCGCGTCTGGCCGGCGGCAGCATCGTGCTGGTCGACCGCGGCTTCGTGCCGCCTGAGCGCAAGGATCCCGCCACCCGCGCGCAGGGCGCGCGCCATGGCATCATCGATGTCGTCGGCGTCATGCGCTGGCCGGAGACGCGTGGGCTGTTCACGCCGGCCGACGACCCGAAGACCAATGTCTGGTACCTGCGCGAGCCTGCGGCCATGGCCGCCGCGAAGAAATGGGACACCGCCGCGCCGTTCTATATCGAACAAGAGGCGCCGGTGCCGCCCGGCGGCCTGCCCAAGCCGGGCAAGCTCGCTGTCAACCTGCCGGACAACCACCTGCAATACGCCATCACCTGGTTTGGCCTCGCGCTCGGGCTTGCCGGCGTCTACGTGGTCTGGCTTGCCGGCCACATGCGGCGGCGTGTGTGACGGTAGAGACCGCTTGATATGTATCAAATGAACCCGTCCGGGTTTTGAGTTATAGACGCCAAGCCGAGCCATCGCCGACCGCTGGCGCGCAGACTGGGGCAATTCGACCGTGGTTACGCGAATTCTCGATCGTCTGACGGGGTGGATCGAACACGCGCTCGCTTATGCCTTCATCGCCGCGGTCGCCCTCAACTTCATCAACGTCGTTGGCCGCTACGGCTTCGGCAGCACCATACTCAGTGCCGACGAGTTGCAAATCTTCATCATGGTGTTCATGACCTTCCTCGGCGCCGCCGTGGTCGCCTGGCGTAATCAACATTTGCGCATGGACGTGCTCGTAAACGCGCTGCCGCCGCCGATCCGCCGGCTGATAAAAATTGCCGAACTCGTGGCGATCGTCATTCTCGCCGCCTTTGTGCTGTGGAATTCGACCTATTATGCCAAGCAAATGTTCAACATCGGTCGCGTGAGCGACATGGCGCAGGTGCCGATGTGGATTCCGCATGGCGTGGTGGCGGCGGGCTTCGGTCTGATGGCACTCATCGCTTGCCTGCGCCTTGTTGAGATCCTGGCCGGGCGCGCGCCGGACGGCGGCAAATCCGGCACGGAGGCGTGAGCCATGTCGTTCGCGCTCGGCGTGGTGCCGGTTGTTCTGCTGCTGTTGGGATTCCCGATCTTTATCGTTCTGCTGGCGTCGGTCAGCGTCGCGCTCGTGTTCTTCATGCACATGCCGATCGCGGCGCTGCATCAGACCATGTTCGGATCGATCAATGCCTTCGCGCTGCTGGCTATTCCGTTTTTCGTCTATGCCGGCGAACTGATGGGGCGCGGCAGCGTCGCCCAGCGCCTGGTCGATTTTGTCCAGGCCGGCGTCGGCTCGGTGCGTGGCAGCCTCGCCGTCACCACGGTGGGAACTTCGGCGATATTCGGCGCGATCTCCGGCATCAGCGCGGCCTGTGTCGCCACCATTGGTCGCATCATGTATCCGGCGATGCGGCGGGCGGGCTATCCGGAAAACTTCTCCGCCGGCCTGGTCACCGCGGTCGGTGCGATCGACATCATCATCCCGCCCAGTATTCCGATGATCGTCTACGGCGCATCGGCCGAGGAATCGGTACCGCGACTCTATGCGGCCGGCGTGGTGCCGGGCCTGATGCTGGCGCTCATGCTCGCGGCCTATGTCATGTGGTTTGCCTGGCGCAACGGCATCGGCGCCGGCGAGGCGTTCAAGCTCGATCATTTCCTGCATGCGACCGTGCGCGGCATCTGGGCGCTCGGCATGCCGTTCATCATTCTCGGCGGCATCTATGGCGGCGTGTTCTCGCCGACCGAGGCGGCGGCGGTCGCCTGCGTCTATGCCGCCTTCGTCACTCGGTTTATTTTTCGCGAGCTCGGTTGGCGTGATATCGTCGAGGCCGCCTCCGCCACAGTTATATTCTCGGCGCAGATTCTCATCATTGTCGCCTGCGCCGGAGTTTTCTCCTGGCTGCTGACCGTCAATCAGGTTCCCGCGGCGATCGTCGCTTGGCTGCAATCGCTCAACATTTCGAGCTGGATGTTTCTGCTGACGATTAACGTCATCCTGCTGGCGATCGGCTGCTTCCTCGATCCGTTATCGGCGATCCTGCTGTTGACGCCGCTGTTGGTGCCCATAGTCAAGGCGTTCGGCATCGACACCGTGCATTTCGGCATCGTGGTGACCGTGAATCTGGCGATTGGCCTGTTCCATCCGCCGTTCGGCATGAACATCTTCGTTGCCCAGTCCGTGCTCGGACTCGAGTTGCGCTCGATCTATCGCGGCATCGTTCCGTTTCTGGTGATCTACCTGATCGCGCTCGTCCTGATCACCTACATTCCGGAGATCTCGCTCGGCGGAATGCGCTTTCTCCTCGGCTTGCGCTAGCGTGACGCGTTGGCAACCGAGCGGTGTGCCGTAGCGCATGAACGAACGAGAGGCGGCCGGCTGCTCGCCAACCACCCCCTGAATACTTAAGCGGCGCTTACCGGCTGCGCTTGGTGGAGCGGATCAAGTCATCACTTCCGGTATTTCTTCGCTACCGCCAGCAGCGTTTCGTAATCCTCTTTCATCTTTGGATTATTGGCGACAACCGCCGGCACAACCGAGGTCACGTCCTTGAGATAGGCGACGGCCTCGGCCGGTGGCAGCGTGATCGTTTCGCCGCCGTTCTTCAGCCAGGTCTGGCGGGTGCGCTCGACGTCAGCGACGCCGTAGCTGGTAAAGACCGTTTCGGCTTTGCTCGCTTCTTCCCGCACGATCGCTTCCAGTTCCGGGCCGAGCGACTTCATGAAGGCCCGGTTGACGATGCCGCCGACCACCAGGAAGGAGCCGGGAAGGTAGGTCGCGCCCTTGGCGACATCATAATATTTGAACGCGGTGAAAACGTTGAACGAGGCAATGCCGCCGTCGATCGTCTTGTTTTGCAGAGCGGGCAGCACTTCGCCGAGCGGTATCGAAACGGGCGAGGCGCCGAGCTTCTTGAACGGCTCGACATGCAGCGGCGCCGCGCCGGGCACGCGGATCTTCTGGCCTTTGAAATCGGCGACCGCGCGCACCGGTTTGTGCGACACCAGCATGAGCGGGCCGTTGAGCGCCATCACCAGCGGTTCCACGCCCTTGGCCTCGCCGAAGGTCGCAAGCCGCGCGCGGATCGCGGGATCGGCCAGCACCTTCTGTCCATGCTCGACGCTGTCGAACAGGCCGGCGGCGTCGAACACTTGGAAGCGCGGCTCCAGTCCAATCAGGAAGCCGACGGCGGGAATGGCGAATTCAATGGTGCCGAGCGCAACACCGTCAACCGTCGCGGGGATTTGCCCGAGCTGGCTTGCCGGATAAATTTCCACCTTGATGCGGCCGCCGGAGCGCTGCTCGACGCCGGCCTTGAACACCTTCATCCATTCATGCGGGGCATCGTTGACCGTCGGCGACGACAGCTTCATGGTGAATTGTTGTGCGCTCGCCGCGTTGGCGAGCAACATCACGGCTGCGATGGCAGCCATGCGAAAGACCCAGCTTCTCATCTTGCAGCTCCAATTTTGCTTTGGCATGAATCGAGATTCCGACGGTTTCAGACGAACAAAATTAATATTCGCGCCGGCAATTGTCTCAAGTAGAACAGTTCATTAAATGCCGGCTGGCGATATTGACTTGAATCAATTCAAAAGGCCACGCGGCGCGAAGGGGACTCGATCGATGCTTCCAAGCGTGGGCTTACGCGGGCCATAGCCGCGCGCGGGGTTTTCTTGTGAAAGCCTCGGCGCAAGGCTACTGTGCGCTCGCGATCAGGCCCGTGCCGAAACCATAAAAGTTAGTCAATTCAATGCGTTATGTCTCAACCAGGGGCGAGGCCCCGGCACTCAATTTTGTCGAGGTCATGCTCGCGGGGCTGGCCCGCGACGGCGGCCTTTACGTGCCGGAGTCGTGGCCGGTGCTCGATGCCGAAGCGATCGCCGGCTTCGCCGGCCGGCCTTACGCCGAGGTCGCGGTTGAGGTGATCCGGCCCTTCGTCGGCGCCAGCATCCCGGACGCCGATCTCGCCCGCATGGCGCGCGAGGCCTACGGCACTTTCCGCCATCCGGCGATCGCGCCGCTCGCGCAGCTCGGCCCCAGTCTTTTCGTCTTGGAGCTGTTTCACGGGCCGACGCTCGCCTTCAAGGATCTGGCGATGCAGCTGGTCGCCCGGCTGATGGACCACGTGCTGCGTGAGCGAGGCGAGCGCACCACCATCGTGGTGGCGACTTCCGGCGACACCGGCGGTGCCGCGATCGAGGCGTTCCGCGGCCGCGCCCAGGTGGATGTGGTCGTGCTGTTCCCGCATGGCCGCATCTCCGAGGTGCAGCGGCGCATGATGACCACGGTGCCGGATTCAAACGTGCATGCGCTCGCCGTCGAAGGCACCTTCGACGACTGCCAGGCGCTGGTGAAGGCGATGTTCAATCATCATGTCTTCCGTGACCGTGTGCGGCTGTCCGGCGTCAATTCCATCAACTGGGCGCGCATCGTGGCGCAGGCGGTCTATTACTTCACCGCCGCGGTCGCGCTCGGCGCGCCGCATCGGAAAATTGCCTTCACCGTGCCGACCGGAAATTTCGGCGACGTCTATGCCGGCTATGTCGCGACCCGCATGGGCTTGCCGGTCGACCGGCTGGTGGTGGCGACCAATGTCAACGACATCCTCGCCCGCACCTTCGCGACCGGCGCCTACGAGCTGCGTGACGTGGTGGCGACCACCTCGCCGTCGATGGATATCCAGGTCTCGTCGAATTTCGAGCGGCTGTTGTTCGACGCCTATGGCCGCGATGCCAAGGCGGTCACCGCGCTGATGGGCTCACTCGCGCAATCGCGCCGCTTCGCGGTCTCCTCGCACGCGCTCCAGCAGATTCGCGCGCTGTTCACCGCCAAGCGTGCCGACGAGCAAGAAAGCGCCGCCACCATCCGCGCCTGGATGCGCGAGGCCGGCTACTGCGTCGATCCGCACACCGCGGTCGGCCTGGCGGTGGCCGAGAAAGAGGCGCGCGATCCGTCGGTGCCGATGGTGGTGCTGTCGACGGCGCATCCCGCCAAGTTTCCGGACGCGGTTGCGGCTGCCTGCGGGGTCACACCCGCGCTGCCGGATTGGCTGGCCGATCTGCCGCAGCGGCCGGAGCGCGTCACCGTGCTGCCGGCGGATCAGGCGGCGGTGGAACGATACGTGGCGTCGGCGTCGCGCGCGGCGCGTGAAGGAGCAGCGGCATGAGTGTCGAAGTCACCCGTCTTCCCTCCGGCCTGTCGGTGGTGACCGACCGCATGCCGCATCTGGAATCCGCCTCGCTCGGGGTTTGGGCCGGCGCCGGCAGCCGCAACGAGGCGCCCGACGAACACGGCATTTCTCACCTGCTCGAACACATGGCCTTCAAGGGGACCAAGCGGCGCACAGCACGCCAGATCGCCGAGGAGATCGAGGCGGTTGGCGGTGATCTCAATGCCTCGACCAGCGCGGAAAGCACCGGCTTTTACGCCCGCGTGCTCAAGGCCGACGTGCCGCTCGCGCTCGACGTGCTGTCGGACATCCTGTCGGAGCCAACCTTCGAGCCGGAGGAATTGCGGCGCGAGCAGAACGTGATCGTGCAGGAGATCGGCGCCGTGGAAGATACGCCCGACGATCTCGTTTTCGAGCGGCTGCATGAAACGGCGTTTCCCAAACAGCCGCTCGGCCGCTCGATCCTCGGCACTCCGGAAACCGTGCGCTCGTTCAATTCGGCGCGCATCCGCACTTACCTGTCGCGCAACTATCGCGCGCCCGACATGCTGGTGGCCGCCGCCGGCGCCGTCGAGCATGAGCGAATCGTCGCCGAAGCTGAGAAACGCTTCGCGAGCTTCATCGGACCGGCCGCGCCGGCGCCGGAACCGGCGCATTTCGGCGGCGGCACCAGGGTCGAGACGCGCGATCTCGAGCAGGTGCATATTGCGCTGGCGCTGCAAGGCGTGCCGGTGCGCGACGAGCAACTCTACAGCCTGCAGGTGTTCACCAGCGTGCTTGGCGGTGGCATGTCGTCGCGGCTGTTCCAGGAAGTGCGCGAGAACCGCGGACTCTGCTACGCGATCCATGCCTTCCACATGCCCTATTCCGACACCGGCATGTTCGCCCTCTATGCCGGCACCGATGAGGCGGACGCGCCCGAATTGATGCGGGTGGCCATCGACCAGATAGCGATCGCAACCGAAACGCTCAACGAGGCCGAGGTCGCCCGCGCCAAGGCTCAAATGAAGGCCGGCCTGCTGATGGCGCTGGAAAGCTCAGAGGCGCGCCTCGGCCAGATCGCGCGCCAGATGCTGGCCTATGGCCGGCCGATCCCGCTCGACGAGATCGTCGCCAAGGTCGATGCGGTGACGGTCGCCAGCGCGCGCGCCGCCGGCCGTGCGCTGATCGGCCGCGGCAGGCCGGCGATCGCCGCGCTCGGACCCGGCAACGGGCTTGAAAGCACGGCCGCGATCGCTGAAAGTCTCGTGCGCCGGGCCGCCTGATCCGGGAGCGTGAGCATGATCCCGAAAAGTGGGAACCGGTTTTCGGATAAGATAATGCTCAAGCAAGGCTAACCCGCATTTGCCCATGGCGTTTTTCCGCACCGTCAGCAGCAATGAAACCCTACCGGCCATCGCCGGCGCCGGGGTGATGCTGCGCGTGCCGCAAGGCGGCGACTATGCCGAGTGGGCGGCCTTGCGTGAATCGAGCCGCGACTTCCTGGTGCCCTGGGAGCCAACTTGGCCCGCCGACGATCTCACGCGCGGCGCGTTCCGCCGGCGGCTCAGGCGCTACGCTGAGGACCTGCGCAACGATCTCGCCTATGCCTTCCTGATCTTCCGCAGCGAAGACGATGCGCTGGTCGGCGGCCTGACGCTTGCCAATATCCGCCGCGGCGTCGCGCAGGCCGGCAGCATCGGCTACTGGACCGGCGCGCCGTTCGCCCGCAAAGGCCACATGACCGCGGCGATGCGCGCTTTGGTCCCGTTCTGCTTCGGGACGCTGCGGCTGCATCGCCTGGAGGCGGCCTGCATTCCGGGCAATACCGCCTCGGTCCGCCTGCTGGAGAAGACCGGCTTCCAGCGCGAGGGCTATGCGCGCAACTATCTGTGCATCAATGGGGTATGGCAGGATCATCTGCTTTATGCACGGCTCAAGGACGACCCCGATTAGCGCATGATCCCGAAAAGTGGGTACCGGTTTTCGGAAAAGATCATGCGCAAGCAAAATGTTAGGGGCGAACGGTGATTCAATCTGAACAGATCATGCCATGCCCCGCCGCCTTTGGGTTGCCACGCTTGGCTTGCTATAAGGTTGGCTTGCTATAAGGGCGGGCCAGGGCGGCGACGCCCCAAGAAACGTGAGCCGGACAATGGGTAGGGGACGAACCGAACAAACCGTGCGAAGCGGGGCGGGCACGCTCGCCCTCATGGCGTTGGCGTTGGCGCTGGGCGGCTGCGGCAGCACCGATCTGCTCAAGTCTTCGCCTTTGGATTATTTCAGCTCGTCGTCGAAGGCAACCAACGATGCCGCCGCCGCCGGCGGTACTGCCAATATTTCGGCCGATGATGTCGACTGCCCGGAAGTCCAAGTGCGCACCGGCGCCGCGACCCTCATGATCGGCAGCAAGCCCGGAGAGGGTGAGCCGGGCGCGCTCGATGTGCGCTACCAGGGCTCCATCATCCGCACCGCGCGCGAATGTCACGTGAATGCCGGCATCATGACCATGAAGGTCGGTATCGAGGGCCGCGTCATCACCGGTCCGGCCGGCGGCCCCGGCACTGTCGATTTGCCGCTGCGCATCGCGGTGGTGCAAGAAGGAGTAGATCCCAAGGCGGTGGCGTCGAAATTCGGCCATGAAACGGTGACCGTGAACGCTTCGATCGATCGCGTCACCTTCACCCATGTCGAATCCGACATCGCGTTCCCGCTGCCGCAGCCGCTGGGGTTGATCGACGCTTACGTCGTCTATGTCGGTTTCGATCCGGTCAGCGCCCAGCCGGAAAAGAAGAAGCCGCCGGCCAAGCGCAAGCCGGTTGCCAAGAAGCCGGCAGCAAAGCCGAAGCAGAGCTGACAGCCACAAACCGGCGTTAAGGCGGCCTGCTAATTCAGCTTTTTGCGGACGTCGTCGATGCCCTTGGC
>PKXB01000200.1 GCA_003133345.1 Hyphomicrobiales bacterium
TAGACTTACAGGCGTCATAAATAGCGTTAAAACAGCAGTCCGCCGTTGGATGCCGGTGCCTCAGGCCGTTGCCGTTAGCCGGCGCATGATCCCGAAAAGCCTGCCCTCGGGCTTGACCCGTGGGGGGCACCGGTTTTCGGAAGAGATCATGTGCAAGCAAAATGCGCCATTTACGCCGCGCTAGGATCGAACAGCCATGTCCCGCCAGGACGCCAATGCCGCCTTCGCCCGCACCTCCTTTCTCTACGGCGGCAACGCCGCCTACATCGAAGACCTCTACGCCAAATACGAGAGCGACCCGGCCGCGGTCGATGCCGAGTGGCGGGAGTTTTTCGCAAGCCTGAAGGACGCGGGCGCCGACGTCGTCAACAGCGCGCGCGGCGCCTCCTGGAAGAAACCGAATTGGCCGCTGCGCCCGGACGGCGACCTGGTGGCCGCGCTCGACGGGCAATGGGCGGAAACCGAAAAGCGCCTGGCTGAGAAAATATCCGGCAAGCTCGGTAACTTGGCGCAGGGCAAGGGCGTCGAGATTTCCTCGACCGAGGTCCAGCAGGCCACGCGCGATTCGATCCACGCGCTGATGCTGATCCGCGCCTACCGCATGCGTGGCCATTTTCACGCCAAGCTCGATCCGCTCGGGCTCGAGCCGGAAAAGAACGAAGAAGAACTCGATCCGCGCTCCTACGGTTTCACCGAAGCCGATCTCGACCGCAGGATTTTCCTCGACAAGGTGCTCGGGCTCGAATTTTCGTCCATGCGCGAGATCGTCGCCATCCTGCGCCGCACCTATTGCCAGACGCTGGGCGTGGAGTTCATGCACATCTCCAATGCCGCGCAGAAAAGCTGGATCCAGGAGCGCATCGAAGGCCGCGACAAGGAAATCAGCTTCACCGTTCAAGGCAAGCGCGCCATCCTCAACAAGCTGGTGGAATCCGAAGGCTTCGAGAAATTCATCGACGTCAAATACACCGGCACCAAGCGTTTCGGCCTCGACGGCGGCGAATCGCTGATCCCGGCGCTCGAGCAGATCATCAAGCGCGGCGGCAATCTCGGCGTGCGCGAAATCTGCATCGGCATGCCGCATCGCGGCCGTCTCAACGTGCTCACGCAAGTGATGGGCAAGCCGCACCGCGCGCTGTTCCACGAATTCAAAGGTGGCTCGTCGACGCCGGACGAGACCGAGGGCTCCGGCGACGTGAAATATCACCTCGGCGCCTCATCGGACCGCGAGTTCGACGGCAACCAGGTGCATCTGTCGCTCGCCGCCAATCCCTCGCATCTCGAAATCGTCGATCCGGTGGTGCTCGGCAAGGTGCGCGCCAAGCAGGACCAGCACGGCGCCACGCCCGACGAGCGAACCATGGTGATGCCGCTGCTCATGCACGGCGACGCCGCGTTCGCCGGCCAGGGCGTGGTGGCGGAATGTTTCGGCTTGGCGGATCTGAAGGGCTACCGCACCGGCGGCTCGATCCATTTCATCGTCAACAACCAGATCGGCTTCACCACCTATCCGCGCTATTCACGCTCATCGCCCTATCCGTCCGACGTCGCCAAGATGATCGAGGCGCTGATCTTCCACGTCAACGGCGACGATCCGGAAGCGGTGGTGTTCGCGGCCAAGGTGGCGACCGAATACCGGCAGAAATTCCAGCGGCCGGTGGTCATCGACATGTTCTGCTACCGGCGCTTCGGCCACAACGAAGGCGACGAGCCCTCGTTCACCCAGCCGCTGATGTACCAGAAAATCCGTTCGCATCCGACCACGCTGGAAATCTACAGCAAGAAACTCGTCGCCGAAGGCGTCATCACCGAAGGCGAAGTCGAGAAGATGAAGGCCGGCTGGCGCGCCCATCTCGATGCCGAATTCGAGGCGGCGATCGGCTATAAGCCGAACAAGGCCGACTGGCTCGACGGCCGCTGGTCGGGGCTCAAGGCCGCCCGCGGAGTCGAGGATCCGCGCCGCGGCAATACAGGTGTCGATATCGCCGAGCTGCGCGAGATCGGCAAAAAGATCACAAACGTCCCGCAAGGCTTCCACGTCCACAAGACCATCCAGCGCTTCCTCGATCATCGCGCCAAGACGATCGAGTCCGGCGACGGCATCGACTGGTCCACCGCGGAAGGGCTTGCCTTCTGCACGCTGCTCAAGGAAGGCCATCCCGTTCGCCTGTCCGGCCAGGATACCGAGCGCGGCACTTTCTCGCAGCGCCATTCGGTGCTGTTCGATCAGCAGACCGAGGAACGCCACACGCCGTTCAACCATCTCGGGCCCGACCAAGCGCGCTTCGAGGTGCTCAACTCGAGCCTGTCGGAAGAGGCCGTGCTCGGCTTCGAATACGGCTATTCCGCCGCCGAGCCGAACGCGCTGACGCTGTGGGAGGCGCAGTTCGGCGACTTCGCCAACGGCGCNNGTCTGCCTGCTGCCGCACGGCTACGAAGGCCAGGGTCCGGAGCATTCCAGCGCCCGGCTCGAGCGCTTCCTGCAGATGTGCGCGGAAGACAACATGCAGGTGGCTAACCTCACGACGCCGGCGAACTACTTCCATGCTTTGCGCCGGCAATTGAAGCGCGAAATCCGCAAGCCGCTGATCCTGATGACGCCTAAGAGCCTGCTGCGCCACAAGCGCGCGATCTCGAAGCTCGACGAGATGGGGAGCGGCACCGCGTTCCACCGGCTGCTATGGGACGAGGCGCAAGCGCTGCCGAACGAAAAGATTAAGCTGGTCGCCGACGACAAGATCCGCCGCGTCATCCTGTGCACTGGCAAGGTCTATTACGACCTCTACGAGGAGCGCGAGAANNGAGCCGCGCAACATGGGCGCCTGGTTCTTCGTCGACGTGTTCCTGCAATGGATCCTCAATCAGATCGGCGCCAAGCATCGCACCCTTCGCTACGCCGGGCGTCCGGCCTCCGCTTCGACCGCGGTCGGGCAGATGCCGAAGCACCTCGCGCAGCTCAAGCAATTGCTGGAAGAGGCGTTGGGGTAAGGCGCATATTGTGCGCGCGTGAATTGAAAAGGTTGAACCATGGCTGACATCCGCGTGCCCACCCTCGGCGAATCGGTCACCGAAGCGACCGTGGGCAAATGGTTCAAGCAGCCGGGCGAAGCGGTGGCGGTGGACGAGCCCGTGGTCGAGCTGGAAACCGACAAGGTCACGCTGGAAGTGCCGGCGCCCGCCACCGGAGTTTTGTCCGACATCGCCGCCAAAACGGGAGACACCGTCGGGGTCGCCGCGCTGCTCGGGCAGATCAAGGAGGGCGCCGCTGCCGTGCCTGCCAAAGCCGCGCCGCCCGCCGTCAAGCCGCCCGAAGCGCCGAAACCGGTGCCGGCTCCGCCCGCGGCCGCGAAGGCCGCTGACATGCCGCTACCGCCATCGGTGCGCAAAATGGCGGCCGAAAGCGGCATCGACGCCGCCAAGGTCGCCGGCTCGGGCATGCACGGCCAGGTCTCCAAGGGCGACATGATGGCGGCGATCGAACGCGCCGCGGCCCAGCCGACGCCGGTTGCCGCCACCGCGGCCGCCGTGCAGATGCGCACGCCGTCGCCCACTGATGATGCTGTACGGGAAGAGCGCGTGCACATGACGCGGCTGCGCCAGACCATCGCGCGCCGGCTGAAGGACGCGCAGAACACCGCCGCCATGCTGACGACCTTCAACGAGGTCGACATGGGCGCGGTGATGTCCTTACGCAATCAATACAAGGAGCTGTTCGAGAAGAAGCACGACGTGAAGCTCGGCTTCATGGGCTTCTTCGTGCGCGCCTGCATTCAGGCGCTGAAGGACATTCCCGCGGTCAATGCCGAGATCGACGGCACCGACATCGTGTACAAGAATTATTATCACATCGGCGTCGCGGTCGGCATCGAGAAGGGTCTGGTGGTGCCGGTGCTGCGCGATGCCGACACGCTGTCGCTCGCCGGCATCGAGAAGGCGATTAGCGATTTCGGCCGCCGTGCGCGCGACGGCGAGCTCAAGATCGAGGAGATGCAAGGCGGCACCTTCACGATTTCAAACGGCGGCGTCTACGGCTCGTTGATGTCGACGCCGATCCTCAATGCGCCGCAATCCGGCATCCTCGGCATGCACAAGATCCAGGAGCGGCCGGTGGTCATCGCCGGCAAGATCGAGGCGCGGCCGATGATGTATCTTGCGCTAAGTTACGATCACCGCATCGTCGACGGCCGCGAGGCGGTCACGTTCCTGGTGCGGGTAAAGGAATGCCTTGAAGACCCGGCGCGGATTGTGCTGGATTTGTAGTTCACTCTGTCATGGCCGGGCTTGTCCCGGCCATCCACGTCTTGTTTCCTTGAACAAAGAAAGGCGTGGATGCCCGGTACAAGGCCGGGCATGACGAAGGAGAGGTGTTGCGTCATGGCTTACGACCTTATCATCATCGGCACCGGCCCCGGCGGCTATGTCTGCGCCATCCGCGCGGCGCAGCTTGGGCTGAAAACCGCCGTGATCGAGAAGCGCGCGACCTTCGGCGGCACTTGCCTGAACGTCGGCTGCATCCCGTCGAAGGCGCTGCTGCACGCCTCCGAGCTGTTCGAGCAGGCCGGTCGCATGTTTAGCAAAATGGGCATCGGCGTTTCTGCGCCCAAGCTCGAGCTTGCGGCCATGATGGCGTTCAAGGACCAGGGCGTCGACGGCAACGTCAAGGGCGTCGATTTTCTGCTCAAGAAAAACAAGGTCGACACTTTTCATGGCGCCGGCCGCATCGCCGCGCCCGGCAAGGTCGAGGTGACGGGCGCCGATGGCAAGACGCAGACGCTGGAAACGAAATCCATCGTCATCGCCACCGGCTCCGACGTGGCCAAGCTGCGCGGCATCGAGATCGACGAAAAGCGCATCGTGTCGTCGACCGGCGCGCTGGTGCTCGACAAGGTGCCGGAGCATCTGCTGGTGGTCGGCGCCGGCGTCATCGGGCTCGAGCTCGGCTCGGTGTGGCGCCGACTCGGCGCGCAAGTGACGGTGGTGGAATTCCTCGACGGCGTGCTGCCCGGCATGGACGGCGAGGTGCGCCGCCAGGCGCAGCGCCTGTTCGAGAAACAGGGCATGGCATTCAAGCTATCGTCCAAGGTCACCACGGTCGATAGTTCGGGCAAACGGCTGAAGGCGACCATCGAGCCGGCCAAAGGCGGTGCTCCCGAAAGCATCGAGGCCGACGTGGTGCTGATCGCCATCGGCCGCGTGCCCTACACCGACGGGCTCGGCCTCGACGCGGTGGGCGTCAAGCTCGACGAGCGCGGCCGCGTCGTCGTCGATCATTATTACGCGACTAGCGTGCCCGGCATCTGGGCGGTCGGCGACGTCATCGCCGGGCCGATGCTGGCGCATAAAGCCGGGGACGAAGGCGTGGCGCTGGCCGAGATTCTGGTCGGGCAGGCCGGCCATGTGAACTACGACGCCATTCCGAACGTGGTCTACACCTATCCAGAAATCGCCTCGGTCGGAAAATCCGAGGAAGAACTGAAGGCTGCCGGCGTCGCATATAGCGTCGGCAAGTTTCCGTTCGCCGCCAACGGCCGCGCCAAGGTGAATCTCACCACCGACGGCTTCGTGAAGATCCTCGCCGATGCCAAGACCGACCGCGTGCTCGGCGTGCATTTGGTCTGCGCCGACGCCGGCAACATGATCGCGGAAGCCGTCATCGCCATGGAATTCGGCGCTTCCGCCGAGGACATCGCGCGCACCTGCCACGCCCATCCGACGCTACCCGAGGCGGTGAAGGAAGCCGCGATGGCGGTCGCCAAACGCACGATTCATATGTGATTGGTTGCGTTGTCATTCCGGGGCATGCACGAAGTGCGCGAGCCCGGAATCCATAACCACAACGGTCTCGATTCCAATGTTCACAGGGGCTATGGATTCCGGCCCGCGCGCTTTCAGCGCGCGACCGGAATGACGAGAAGTTTTCAGGGGAGCGAAATGGCCAAAGGTCACAAGGACAAAGTCGCCGTCATCACCGGCGCCGCCGGCGGCATCGGGCAGGCCTTCGCCAAGCGACTGGCCGAGGACGGCGTGCACATTGCGGTGGCCGACGTCTTGGACGGCAAGGACACCGTGAAGCTGGTGCAAGCCGCCGGCCGCCAAGCGCTTGCCGTCAATTGCGACGTCTCGTCGGAGCCATCGGTCGCCGCCATGGCCAGGGAGGTGCAGGCCAAATTCAGCCACGTCGACATCGTGATCAATTGCGCCGGCATCTTCCCGCAAAAGGAATTTTNNGCGCGCAAATGGGGCCGTGTGGTCAACATGGCGTCGTCGACGCTCGGCTCGGTGGTCACCGGCTTTGCGCATTATGCAGCGAGCAAGGGCGGCATTGTCGGCTTCACCCGCGCGTTGGCGAGCGACTTGGCCTCCGACGGCATCACCGTCAACGCCATTTCCCCGGGGCTCACGCGCTCGCCGGGCACGCTGGTGCGCGCGCCGCGTCCCGGCTTCAAGACCATGGATGAGGAATACGCCGCGGTCGCCCAGATGCAGGCGATCAAGCGCCCCGAGTTGCCGGAAGACCTGGTGGGCGCGGTGTCGTTCCTCACCAGCGACGATGCTGTCTTTATCACCGGGCAGACGCTGAACGTGGACGGCGGAAGGGTGCGGTCGTAGCCGCCTTAATTGCGTCGGCCGAAAGGACTAATATTTAAACATGCGTCGCTGGCTCCGCCCGCTCTGGGTCGTTCTCGCGCTGCTGTTCCTGCTGGAAGCGTGGCTGTGGGACCATCTCGAGCCCATCGTCGCGCGCGTCGTCGATCTCATTCCCTGGGGCACGCTCAAAGTAACGCTGGCGCGGCTGGTCGACCGCCTGCCGCCCTGGGCGGCGCTGTTCGTCTTCGTCATTCCTTTCATCGTGATGCTGCCGCTAAAATTTCTCGGAGTCTATTTTCTGGCGACAGGTAATTGGTTCGGCGCGATCGGGTTCTTCGCCCTGGTGAAGCTGCTCGGCCTCGGCCTCACCGCCTTCATCTTCGACGTGACGCGCGAAAAGCTGTTGCAAATGGCGTGGTTCCGCCGGATGTACGATTGGTTCCTGTGGGCGCGCGATTGGGCGCATGCGCAGACCGATCCGATCCGGCAACGCCTGCATCGATTTGCTTGGCTGTTGAAGCCGCAGCGCGCCGGAAGATTTCTGCGCCGGCTGATACGGCTGCGCCGCCGCGCCTATCGCAGCCGCGCGGCGTAAGCGCCGAGACTTCCGCCGTCAGTGAGAAGCGTGAGTCAGAAAATCCAAAGCGTGCGGCGCCCACAGGCCGAAGGCGGAGAAAGCGAGCCCCGCTATGCCGAGCGCGCCGGAAAGCCACGCCAGCACTATCATGCCGGTGATGATGGTGGCTGATGCCAGCACGATCCCGATCTGGAACGCGGCCGAGGCGAATTCGTAATTGTGGTAGCGCGCCAACGCCTCGTCGCGTTGATGCTCGGCCGCCTTGGCGCGCTCGGAGAGCTGTTTGCGGCCTTCATGGGTTTCCGGCTCGTCATTGTAACGTGTGGCCGTCTTCTTCCAGGTGTCGATGGTTTTGAGCAGGCGCGCCTTGGCGTCCGCGTCGGCGGTTCGATCGGCCTCGATCTGCATCTGCTCCGCCGCCGTGCTCAGCACGGTCATGCGAATGGTCTTGGCCTGGAAAAACGACCACAGGTCGTTGGAGGTAACGTTCAAGGTAAGGGCGGAGGTCTGTGCGCTCTTGCCCAGTGTCTCGGAGAACGCCAGGAACAGCGCCAGCACCGAGATCAGCAGCGCGATCTTCTTGTTGGAATGCGCCGCATGCTCGGCATGCTCGGCGGTTTCCAGATTTTCGTGCGGCCCGGCCATCGCCCCCTCCGACTAAATAGCGTGGCGACGATGATACGAAATCTTAGCCGTGCGCAAGAGGCGCGTTATGGACTGGGCGATGAATTTATTACGCGCGCGGATGGGCGCTGGCATAAACCTCGAGTAAACGCTCGGAATCGACCGCCGTGTAGATTTGCGTGGTCGAGAGCGAGGCGTGCCCGAGCAGTTCCTGGATAGCGCGCAGGTCGCCGCCGCGCGCCAGCAGGTGGGTGGCGAAGGAATGGCGCAAGGCGTGCGGGGTCGCCGTGTCGGGCAGGCCGAGCGCGCCGCGCAGGCGCGCCATCGCCAGTTGCACGATGCGCGGGCTGAGCTGTCCGCCGCGCGCGCCGACGAACAGCGCGCCGTCGTCCGGCAGATCGAGCGGGCAGAGCGCGACATAGTCGGTGATCAGCTTGGCGACTTGCGGCAGCACCGGCACCATGCGCGTCTTGTTGCCCTTGCCGGTGACGGTAATCGCATCGCCCGCGACCAAGTCTTTGGGCTTAAGCGAGAGCGCTTCCGATATGCGCAGGCCCGAGCCGTAGAGCAGGCCCAGCACCGCGGTGTCGCGGGCGATGATCCACGGCTCGCGTTCCTCGCCGGCGCGCAGGCCGGTATCGGCGATGCGCTTGGCCGCGGCGATTGGCAACGGCTTCGGCAGGGTTTTGCCGACTTTGGGCGCGCGCACGGCGGATAGCGCGCCGACCTTGCCCTTGCCGTTGCGCTCGAGGAAGCGCGCGAACGAGCGGGCGCCGGCCAGCCCCCGCATCAGCGAGCGGCTGCTCAGGCCGTCGCCGCGCCGCGCCGCCATGAAGGCGCGCACATCGGCGGGCGAGAGCTTGGCCAATTGCCTGAGCGTGGGCGCCCCGCCCAGATGCCCGGCCAGAAAATCGAGGAACTGGCCGACGTCGCGTTGGTAGGCCTCCAGCGTTTTCGGCGACATGCGCCGCTCGGCGCCGAGAAACCTCAGCCAGCGGCCGATTTCGGCGGCAACGTCGGGGGCGATTTTCGTTTGTGGCATCATGGTGCTTGTTATGGCGACAGCCGATGCCGTTATTACATTGCTTCCTTCACCCTTCCTTAAGCCCCTGGAATCGGACAGACCTAACCTTATGGCTACGCGCATAGTCGACGTCCTGGTCCCGGTGGCGCTCGACCAGACCTATTCCTACCGGGTGCCGGAAGGCCTGGCGCTGGCGCCGGGCGATGTCGTGACCGTGCCGCTGGGCGCGCGCGGCGAGACCACCGGCGTGGTCTGGGCCGAGAACGACAACCCCGATCCGCGCCTGCATAACCGCATGAAAGACGTGGCCGGCAAGCTCGACGTGCCGCCGCTAAAAACCGAACTGCGCCACTTCGTCGATTGGGTCGCCGGCAACACGTTGTCGGCGCGCGGCATGGTGTTGCGCATGGCGCTGCGCATGGGCGAGCATCTCGGGCCCGGGCGCGAACGGGTCGGCGTGCGTCTGGCGGGCCCGCCGCCGGCGCGCATGACGCCGGCGCGCGCGCGAGCGCTCCAATTGTTCGCCGACGGACTGACGCGCGCGAAGGGCGATGCGGCAAAGGAGGCCGGCGTCAGCACCGGCGTCATCGACGGGTTGATCGACGAAGGCGCGCTGGAAACCGTGGTGTTGCCGCCCGAGAAAGTGATGCTGCCGCCCGATCCGGATTTCCGCAAACCGGAATTTGCCTTGGCGCAATTGGCCGCCGGCGATGCGCTGCGCACTACAGTCGATCAGGGCGGCTACACCGTCACGTTGCTCGACGGCGTCACCGGCTCCGGCAA
>PKXB01000176.1:0-10408 GCA_003133345.1 Hyphomicrobiales bacterium
TATTTAAGGCGCTAAAAGGCGAAATATCGCGGCAAAAGGCAGCTTTACGGCGCGTTGTAACGCGGCCTTGCGTCCCCTATAACCCCTCCCAACAAGGCCAGTCGGCAGGACAACAGCCGGCGCCGGGAGAGATTTCAATGCCATGGAGTAATCAAGGCGGCGGGGGCGGCGGCCCTTGGGGCTCGGGCGGCAAGGGCCCCTGGGGCTCCGGACCGCAATCGTCGGGGCCGACGCCGCCGAATCTCGAGGAAATCCTGCGCCGCGGTCAGGACAATTTGCGGCGCGTGCTGCCGGGCGGCAATCTCGGCGGCAAGGGTTTCGCGCTGCTCGGCCTCGCAGCCATCGCGCTGTGGGGTTTCTCCGGCTTTTTCCGGGTCGAGCCGGATGAGCTTGGCGTGGTGCTGCGCTTCGGCCAGGACGTGCGCGAGGTGCAGCCCGGATTGAATTACCACCTGCCTTACCCGATCGAGACCGTGCTCACGCCCAAGGCGCTGCGCGTCAACAAGATCGACATCGGCATGCGCCAGGTCGAGGACGGCCGCCGTTCCGCCTCGCGCGAAGTGCCGGAGGAAAGCCTGATGCTGACCGGCGACGAGAACATCGTCGACGTCAACTTCTCGGTGCTGTGGAAGGTGAAGCCGACCGGCGTCGGCGATTATCTGTTCAACATCCAGAATCCGGAAGGCACGGTGAAGGCGGTGGCCGAAAGCGCCATGCGCGAGGTGGTCGGCCGCTCCGAGATCCAGCCGATCCTGACCGGCGCGCGGCAGACCGTCGAGAATGCCGTGCAGGAGCTGATGCAGAAGACGCTCGACCATTACGGCGCCGGCATCCTGGTGCAGCAGGTGCAATTGCAGAAGGTCGATCCGCCGGCGCAGGTGATCGACGCCTTCCGCGACGTGCAGGCCGCGCGCGCCGATCTCGAGCGCGCGCAGAACGAGGCGCAGACTTACGCCAACCGGGTGGTGCCGGAAGCGCGCGGCAACGTGGCCAAGATCACCCAGGCCGCGGAAGCCTACAAGTCGCAGACCGTGGCGGAAGCCACCGGCCAGACCTCGCGCTTCGTGAAAATCTACGAGGAGTACAAGAAGGCGCCCGAGGTTACCCGCGAGCGCATGTATCTGGAGACCATGGAACGCGTGCTCGGCGGCTCCAACAAGATCATTGTGGATTCCAATCCGGGCGCCCAGGGCGTCGTGCCCTATCTGCCGCTCAATGAACTCGGGCCCCCGACGCCGCCACGCAGCCCGTCCACGACGGGAGGCCAGCGATGAAACTCAATGTCATCGGCGGCGTTGTCGCCGTCCTCGCCTTCGCCGCGCTGATCGTCGTCTATAGCGCGCTGTTCACCGTTTATCAGACCCAGCAGGCGCTGGTGGTTCGTCTCGGCCAGCCGGTGCACGTGGTCGGCGAGCCGGGCCTGCACGTCAAGGTGCCGTTCATCGACAGCGTGATCGATATCGACAAGCGCATCCTCGACCTGGAAGCGCCGGCACAGGAAGTGATCGCCTCCGACCAGAAGCGGCTGGTGGTCGACGCCTTCGCGCGCTACCGCATCCAGGACCCGCTGCGTTTCTATCAAACGCTGGGCTCGATCCAGGGTGCCAATTCGCAGCTCGCCATTTTGCTCAACTCGGCGCTGCGCCGCGTGCTCGGCGAGGTGACCTTCACCCACGTCGTGCGCGACCAGCGCGCCGATCTGATGGCGCGCATCCGCGAACTGGTCGATCATGAGGCGACTGGCTACGGCATCTCGGTGGTCGACGTGCGCATCCGGCGCGCCGACTTGCCGGAGCAGAACAGCCAGGCGGTCTATCAGCGCATGCAGACCGAGCGCCAACGCGAGGCGGCGGAATTCCGCGCGCAAGGCGCTCAGCGCGCGCAGGAAATCCGCGCGCGCGCCGACCGCGAGGTCACCGTGCTGGTGGCGGATGCCACCTCCAAGTCCGAGCAGATCCGCGGCGAGGGCGACGCCACCCGCAACCAGATCTTCGCCGACGCGTTCAACAAGGACACGGATTTCTTCTCGTTCTACCGCTCGATGCAGGCCTACGAGGCCGGCCTCAAGCATTCCGACACGCGGTTCCTGCTCAAGCCGGACACCAGCTTCTTCCGCTTCTTCAACAATCCGTCGGGCAAGCCGCGCGCGGAAACGGCGCCGCCGCCAGCCGCGCCGGCGCGCTAACTTCGCGCCTCAGGCATGGAAGATTTTCTGGCCGCGCTCGGGCTGGTCTTCGTGATCGAGGGCCTGGTGTTTGCCGCTTTTCCCGGCCCCGCCAAGCGGGCGATGGCGAGCGTGCTGGAAACGCCGGAGACTTCCCTGCGCGTTATCGGCATCGGCTCGGCGGTGATCGGCCTGATCCTGGTATGGCTGGTGCGAAGCTGATTTTACGGGCGAATCGGCCTCTCGTGGTGTTGATGGCCGATGCCCTTGATTAGCCGTGAAGACGGCGGCACTGTCGCGGTTCAACGCCATTTCCCAGGAGATTCGACGCCCATGGGCGCTATCCTTAATCCAATGACGCATCGTGCCGGCCGCTTCGGGTTGGCGATTTTCGCCGCCGCCGCAATCGCTTGGCCGCTGCTGACCGCTCCCGCGCAAGCGCGCGGGCCGGACGGCATCGCCGACGTGGCGGAAGCCGTGATCGACGCGGTGGTCAATATCTCGACCAAGCAGACCGTGGAAATGAACACCACCGCCATGCCGCAGCTGCCGCCCGGCTCGCCGTTCGAGGAATTCTTCGATGAGTTCTTCAAGAACCGTCAGGGCCAGGGCGGGCCAGGCGGCGGCCAGACGCCGCGCCGGGTCAATTCGCTCGGCTCCGGCTTCATCATCGATGCGTCCGGCTTGGTGGTCACTAACAACCACGTCATCGCCGACGCCGACGAGATCAACGTCATTCTCAACGATGGCACCACGCTGAAAGCTGACATCGTCGGCCGCGATACCAAGACCGATCTCGCGCTGCTGCGCGTCAAGCCGGTCAAGCCGCTCAAGGCGGTGAAGTTCGGCGACAGCGACAAGCTGCGGCTGGGCGAGTGGGTGATCGCGATCGGCAACCCGTTCAGCCTGGGCGGCACGGTGACCGCCGGCATCGTCTCGGCGCGCAACCGCGACATCCAGTCCGGGCCTTACGACAATTACATCCAGACCGACGCCGCCATCAATCGCGGCAATTCNNTCGATCGGCATCGGCTTCGCGGTGCCGTCGAAGACCGCGCTGGCGGTGATCGATCAGTTGCGCCAGTTCAAGGAAGTGCGGCGTGGCTGGCTCGGCGTGCGCATCCAGCAGGTGACCGACGAGATCGCCGACAGCCTCAGCATCAAGCCGGCGCGCGGCGCGCTGATCGCCGGCATCGACGACAAGGGCCCGGCCAAGCCCGCCGGCATCGAGCCGGGCGACGTCATCGTCAAGTTCGACGGCCAGGACATCAAGGAGATGCGCGACCTGCCCAAGATCGTCGCGGAAACGCCGGTCGGCAAGGACGTCGAGGTGACGATCATCCGCAAGGGCAATGAAGAAAAAAAGATCGTCAAGCTCGGCCGGCTCGAGGACGAAAAGAAGCAGGCCGCGCTGACGCCCAAGAAAGACGGCGTGGAAGAAAAGACGGTGGTGAAGAAGGCGCTCGGCCTCGACCTCGCCAATCTCACCGACGAGTTGCGCAAGAAGCACAACATCAAGGACAAGGTGAAAGGCGTGCTGATCACCGGCGTCGATGCCGATTCGGCGGCGGCGGAAAAACGCCTGTCGCCCGGCATGGTGATCGCCGAGGTGCAGCAGCAGCCGGTCGGCAGCGCCGCCGAACTGCAGCAGCGCATCGAGAAGCTCAAGAAGGACGGCAAAAAAGCCGTGGTGCTGCTGGTGGTGACGCCGGACGGCGACCCGAGCTTCGTGGCGCTGAGCTTGCAGTAGCTAAGCTTATCCCTCCCCTGACGGGGAGGGATTATTAATCCAGCACGTGATTGACCATGCCGTCGGCGAGCTTGGGCTCGAACCAGGTCGACTTCGGCGGCATGATGAGGCCGGCATCGGCCACCGCCATCAGGTCGGCCATCTGCGTCGGATAAAGCGCGAAGGCGACCGCCATCTCGCCGGACTTTACCCGCTTCTCAAGTCCTTCCAGGCCGCGCGCGCCGCCGATGAAATCGATGCGCTTGTCGGTGCGCGGATCCTTGATGCCGAGCAGCGGCTCGATCACGTTGCGGGTGAGCACGGTGATCGGCAGCCGGCCAATCGGATCGCTCGGCACCAGATCGGGCCGGATCGTGAGCCGGTACCAGCGGCCGGCGAGATACATCCCATAGTCATGCGCGGACGCCGGACGCACCGGCTCGCCGGACGCGGCAACTGTGAAGCTCTTGGCCAGCGCGGCGAGCAACTCTTCGGCGCTGCGGCCGTTCAAATCCTTCACCACGCGATTGTAATCGAGGATGGTCATCTCGCGTTCGGGGAAGATCACCGACAGGAAATAGCTGTGTGAGCCTTCGCCTTTACGCTTGGCGGCGACACGCGCGGCAGCGGCCGAGCGGTGATGGCCGTCGGCGATGTAGATCGCCGGCAGGGCGTCGAAGGCGCGGCTGAGCTTGCCGATGGTCGCGTCGTCGGCGATCACCCAGAGCTGGTGGCGCACGCCGTCGTCGGCGGTGATGTCGACTTGCCGCGCGCCGGCGGCGGCTTGCGCCAGCAGGGCGTCGATCGCCGGCGCATTCGGGTAGCCGATCATCACCGGGCCGGTCTGCGCGTTGACCGCCTCGATCTGGCGCACGCGGTCGTCTTCCTTCAGCGGCGTGGTCAGCTCGTGCTTGCGGATGCGGTTGGTGGCGTAGTCGGCGAGCGAGGCAATGCACGCAAGCCCGGTCTGCGTGCGGCCGCGCCAGGTGAGCCGGTAGACGTAATAGCTGGCCTTGGCGTCGCGCGTCAGGACGCCTTCGGCGATCATCTTTGCGAGATTCTCGGCCGCCTTGGCGTAGACCGTCTTGTCGTAGGGGTCGGTCGCGGAGTCGAGGTCGATCTCCGGCTTCGAGATATGCAAAAAGCTCCACGGCTTGCCCGCGGCGCGCGCACGTGCCTCCGCGCTCGAGAGCACGTCGTAGGGCGGCGCCAATACCTCGGCGGCGCGTCCGGGCGCGGGGTGCAGGGCGCGGAAGGGTTTAATGAGCGGCAAGACGGTCTCCGGGGCGTCGGGTGATGGCGGTGCTTATTGCAGGCCCGGCCGCGAGCGGCAAGCGCGCGGCCAGCCCGGTTCGTTTTCCCGATTGATTTCGGCCGGTAATTCCTGCACCTCACAGGGCATGAGCGACGAAGCCGCAATTCTGGCCGCGAATGCGGCCTATTACCGCGCTTTCACGAGTGCTGATTTCGCGGCAATGAGCCGCCTCTGGGCGGATGACAACGTATCTTGCATTCACCCCGGATGGCCGGTTCTGCTCGGCCGGCAGGCGATCCTGGAATCCTACCGCGAAATTCTGCGCAATCCGGACCAAGAACGGATCGACCCTCGCAACGAGACCGTGATGGTCGCAGGCGACGAAGCCCGCGTGTTTTGCGTGGAATTCGTCGGCGGGGCGGCGCTGGCCGCGACCAATTTGTTCAAGCGCGTCAATGGCGCGTGGCGGATGACGCATCATCAGGCCGGCCCGATCGCCGCGCTGGTCGAGGAGGTTGTTTCGCAGCCGTCATCGCGGCGGTTAAACTAGCGGCGGCCAAGCCAGGCCGCCCGCCTCAACCGCCATGCACAAACCTACCGCCATCCTGATCGCCGGCCCGACCGCCAGCGGCAAGTCGGCGCTGGCGCTGGCGCTGGCCGAGAAGATCGGCGGCACCATCGTCAATGCCGATTCCATGCAGGTCTATCGCGATCTGCGCGTGATCACCGCGCGGCCGACGCCGACGGAAGAGGCGCGGGTGCCGCACCGGCTTTACGGCCATGTAGACG
This sequence comes from Hyphomicrobiales bacterium, assembly GCA_003133345.1. GTDB lineage: Bacteria > Pseudomonadota > Alphaproteobacteria > Rhizobiales > Xanthobacteraceae > Pseudolabrys. The sequence goes on from PKXB01000176.1 coordinate 5,938, forward strand.
CCGGTGAAAATTATTCGGTCGGGCGCTGGTGCCGCGATGTCGGCACCGTGCTGGCGGAGATCGAGCGCCAAGGCCGCGTCGCGATCCTGGTCGGCGGCACCGGGCTTTATTTCAAGGCGCTGACCAGCGGCCTGGCGGCGGTGCCGCCGATCCCGGCCGAAATTCGCGCCCAAGTGCGCGGGCGCTTGCAGAGCGAGGGCGTCGCGCGGCTTTATGCCGAGCTGATCGAGCGCGACGTCGCGACCGCGCATCGGGTGATGCCGAACGACCGTTCGCGTATTGCGCGCGCGCTGGAAGTGGTGCTGGCGACTGGGCGCTCGCTCACCGACTGGCACCGCGAAGGCCTGCCGGCGCTGGTCGATTCCGCGCGGGCCGCGAAAATCTTCCTCACCTGCGAGCGCAAGCAATTGGTGGCGCGCATTGAGGCGCGTTTCGCCGCCATGTTAGAGGCCGGCGCGCTCGACGAGGTGAGGGCGCTTGAGCGGCGCCAACTCGATCCATTATTGCCGGCCATGAAAGCGCATGGCGTGCCCTGGCTGATCCGNNGCCAGCTCACCTGGTTCCGCAATCAGATGACGGATTGGCCTTGGGCGGCGCCGGAGGAGGCGCAAACGGCCCTCAAAACCCAGCTTGTGGGGGTCTGATCCGCAATTTTAGGGCATAAATGCGCTTGACCGGGGCCGGGGCCCCTACTATAAAGCCGCGCAACGAAAGTTCGGGCAGACAAGGCAATGCGCAATATTATTACCGTAGTGGTAAAGGTTCGGACGCACCCCTAGCCCTGACCAAGGTCCGCGAGGGAAGCGTCCGGACATGGCCCTTCACGGGCCTTTTTTATTGCGCGGAAAGATCAGGCAAGGAAGACGACCATGACACGCGAAATGACCGGCGCCGAAATGGTGATGGAGGCGCTCGCCGACCAGGGCGTGAAGCATCTGTTCGGCTATCCGGGCGGCGCGGTGCTGCCGATCTACGACGCCNNGGCGCCACCAATGCGGTGACCGGCCTGACCGACGCGCTGTGCGACTCGATCCCGATCGTCTGCATCACCGGGCAAGTTCCTACTCACTTGATCGGCAACGACGCGTTCCAGGAATGCGACACCGTCGGCATCACCCGGCCGTGCACCAAGTATAATTACCTGGTCAAACGCATCGAGGATTTGCCGCGCGTCCTGCACGAGGCATTCCACATCGCCTCGAGCGGGCGGCCGGGACCGGTGGTGGTCGATATCCCGAAGGACATCCAGTTCGCTAGAGGCGTCTATTCCAAGCCGAAAGATTTTGCGCACACCGGTTACAAGCCCAAGCTCAAGGGCGACATGGAGAAGATCAAGCAGGCGGTCGAACTGATGGCGCATGCCAAGCGGCCGCTGTTCTACACCGGCGGCGGCGTGATCAATTCCGGCAAGGCGGCGAGCGACCTGCTGCGCGAGTTGGTCAAGCTCTCAGGCTTCCCGATTACCTCGACGCTGATGGGGCTTGGCGCTTTTCCCTCCGCCGATCCGCAATGGATGGGCATGCTCGGCATGCACGGCACGCTGGAAGCCAACATGGCGATGCACGATTGCGACGTGATGATCTGCATCGGCGCACGCTTCGACGACCGCATCACCGGCCGCATCGACGCCTTCTCGCCCGGCTCGAAGAAGATCCATGTCGACATCGATCCGTCCTCGATCAACAAGAATGTCCACGTGGACATAGCCGTAGTCGGCGACTGCGCGCAGGTGCTGGAAGACATGGTGCGGCTGTGGCGCACCAGTGCGATCCATCCCGAAAAGAAGACGCTCAGCGACTGGTGGAAACAGATCGACAAATGGCGCGCGCGCAAGTCGCTCGCCTACCGGAATTCGAACGAAGTGATCAAGCCGCAATACGCCATCCAGCGGCTCTATGAGCTGACCAAGGATCGCGACTGCTACATCACCACGGAAGTCGGCCAGCACCAGATGTGGGCGGCGCAGTTCTATGGCTTCCAGGAGCCCAACCGCTGGATGACCTCCGGCGGCCTCGGCACCATGGGCTACGGGTTGCCGTCCTCGGTCGGCGTGCAGCTCGCGCATCCGAAATCGCTGGTCATCGACATCGCCGGCGAGGCCTCGGTGCTGATGACCATGCAGGAGCTCTCGACCGCGGTGCAGTACCGGCTGCCGATCAAGATCTTCATCCTCAACAACCGCTACATGGGCATGGTGCGGCAGTGGCAGGAGTTGCTGCACGGCGGCCGCTATTCGGAGAGCTATTCCGAGGCGCTGCCGGATTTCGTCAAGCTGGCCGAGGCCTATCACGCGGTCGGCATCCGCTGCGAGAAACCGGGCGATCTCGACCACGCGATTAAGGAAATGATCGACGTCGACAAGCCGGTGTTGTTCGACTGCGTGGTCGATCCGAAAGAAAACTGCTTCCCGATGATCCCGTCGGGACGCGCGCATAATGAAATGATCCTCGGCGATGCGGCGGAAAAGCTCGAAGACGCGATCACCGAACAAGGCAAGGTGATGGTCTGATGAAACTCGCCATCATCGGCGCCGGCAATGTCGGCGGTGCGCTCGGCACCGCCTGGGCGCAGAAGGCCGGCCACGAGATCTGCTTCGGCGTGCGCGACCCGAAGGCGGACAAGACGCAAGCGCTGCTGCGCGCGATCGGCGCGAAAGCACGCGCCGGTATGGCGGCGGAGGCCGCCGCTTTCGCCGACATCATCGTATTGGCGACGCCATGGCCGGCGGCGGAAACCGCCATCCGTGCCATGGGAAGCCTCAAGGGCAAGGTCATTCTCGATGCCACGAACCCGCTGACGCGGGGGCCGGACGGCATCAGCCTGGAGATCGGGCACAGCATTTCCGCCGGCGAGAAAGTCCAGGGCTGGGCAGCGGGCGCCTCGGTGTTCAAGACGCTCAACAGCACCGGCTTCGGCAATATGGCGAACCCGGTCTTCAACGGCGTGAAGTCGGTGATGTTCGTCGCCGGCGACGACGCGGCGAATAAGCCGAAGGTGATCGATCTGGTCGGCCAACTCGGCTTCGACGTGGTGGACGCCGGCCCGCTGCGCAACGCGCGCCTGCTGGAGGCGCACGCCATGCTGTGGATCGACCTTGCGCTTGCCCGCGGCCAGGGTCGCGATTTCGCCTTTGCAATCGTGAGACGTTAAGGACGCAGATCATGAACGCTCCCTCGACAAGCCACTATCCGGCGGCGCCGACGGCGCAGAAGTCGGAATCGCACACGCTCTCGGTGCTGGTCGACAACGAGCCCGGCGTGCTGGCGCGCGTCATCGGCCTGTTCTCCGGCCGTGGCTACAATATCGAGTCGCTGACGGTGTCGGAGACCGAGCACGCCAAGCACCTGTCGCTGATCACCGTGGTCACCACCGGCACGCCGATGGTGATCGAGCAGATCAAGAACCAGCTCGACCGCCTGGTGCCGGTGCACCGCGTGGTGGACATGACGCTNNGGCGAGCACCGGGTCGAGGCGCTGCGGCTGGCCGACGCCTTCCGCGCCCGGGTGATCGACGCCACCACCGAAAGCTTCATATTTGAGATCACCGGCAAGAGCGACAAGATCGAGCAGTTTGTCGCGCTGATGTTGCCGCTCGGGCTGGTCGAGGTCTCGCGCACCGGTATCGCGGCCATCGCGCGCGGGCCGGAGGGAATGTCGGCGCGTTGAGTCGGGCTTGTCCCGGCGGCACATTGAATCTAGAAGCAGCGCTACGAAGAACGAACGGCCCGACTGAGCGGCCCAAATAGGGGTTAAGTATCATGCGTGTTTATTACGATCGCGACGCCGACCTGAACCTGATCAAGGGCAAGAAGGTCGCCATCATCGGCTACGGCAGCCAGGGCCACGCCCACGCGCTGAACTTGCGCGACAGCGGCGTGAAGGAGGTCGCGGTGGGCTTACGCAAGACCTCCGGCGGCGTGAAAAAAGCCGAGGCCGAGAAATTCAAGGTCATGGAAGTGGCCGACGCCGCCAAATGGGCCGACGTCATGATGATGCTGACGCCGGACGAATTGCAGGGCGACATCTATCGCGATCATCTCGTCAAGAACATGAAGGAGGGCGCGGCGCTGATGTTCGCGCACGGGCTCAACGTACATTTCAACCTGATCGAGCCGCGCGCCGACCTCGACGTGATGATGATCGCGCCCAAGGGCCCCGGCCACACCGTGCGCTCGGAATATCAACGCGGCGCCGGCGTGCCCTGTCTGCTGGCGATCCATAAGGACATCTCCGGCAATGCACACGATCTCTGTCTCTCCTATGGCGCGGCGATCGGCGGCGGGCGGGCCGGCATCATCGAGACCACGTTCAAGGAGGAATGCGAGACCGACCTGTTCGGCGAGCAGACCGTGCTGTGCGGCGGCGTGGTCGAGCTGATGAAGGCCGGCTTCGAAACCCTGGTCGAGGCGGGCTACGCGCCCGAGATGGCTTATTTCGAATGCATCCACGAGATGAAGCTGATCGTCGACCT
>PKXB01000176.1:10416-22682 GCA_003133345.1 Hyphomicrobiales bacterium
CGCGACTGGATGCTGGAGAACAAGGTCAACCAGACCTCGTTCAAGGCGACGCGCGCCAAGCTGGCCGAGCATCCCGCCGAGCAGGTCGGCGCCAAACTGCGCGAGATGATGCCCTGGATCAAGCAGCGCGCGCTGGTGGACAAGACGAAGAATTAGTTTTTGTCATTCCGGGGCGCTCGCGAAAGCGAGCGAACCCGGAATCCAGATACGACATCAGTGCTTGGCTCTGGATTCCGGGTTTGCGCTGGTGCGCGCCCCTGAATGACGGCTATCTTTTCCCGATCTCACCCGCCAACCAGCGCGCCACATCGTCGGGCGTCGTGCCGCCATCGGCGGCGCGCGCATTGGCCGCGCGCATGGCAGCGACGGGAATGGTGCCAATCAACGGCTTGAGCGCGGCAATCAGTTTCTCGTCGCCGGCGCGGCGCGGGGAGAGCAGCAGGATGGCGTCATAGGGCGGGATCGCGTGTCGGGGATCGTCCAGCACGACCAAGTCAAATTTCGCGATCTGGCCGTCGCTGGTATAGGCCGAGATCACGTCTACCTTGTTGTCGGCCGCAGCGCGGTACATGAAATCCGGCTGCATGGTGCGCTGTTCGCGGAAGGCCAGCCCGTAGGCCTTTGTGATCGCCTTCCATTCCGGGCGCGCGAAGAATTCGTAATCGCCGGCGATGGACAAATGCGGCGCGTGCGCGGCCAAGTCCACGATCGAGCGGATGCCGAGCACCGCAGCCTTTTTGCGCGTCATTGCCAGCGCATAGGAATTCTCGAACCCGAGCGAGCCCAACATGCGGATACGGTATGTCGCGTTCAGCCAGCGAGCCACTTCGCCTAGCACCGCCTCGCGCGGCGGCGCGTCGCTGCGACCCATGCGGTTGGCCCAAAGCGTGCCGGAATAATCCACATAGGCGTCGATATCGCCGGCCACCAGCGCGTTGAAGATCACGGCGGAGCCGAGCCCGTCGCGACGCTGCGCCGACAGGCCGTTGGCGGCCAGCCGCTGTTCGATCAGCGCGGCCAGCACGTATTGTTCGGTGAACGGCTTGGCGCCGATCACGTAAGTGCCTTGTGCGCGGCCAAAACCCGGCGCATGGCCGGGCAAGAGCGCGGCCAGCACGACCAGCACCAACCCGGCGCCGCCGGCGGCGATTTGCAGTCGGCTGTGCGAGGCGACGCCGTGCTCCATCAGCGCCAGCAATTGATCGACCACCAGCGCCAGCGCCGCCGCGGCAACGCAGCCGAACAGCACGAACACCCAGTTCTGNNGCGGAGGTGCGGATGCCGGCCATGATCACCGGCATCGCCAGCGGCAGCTCGATATCTCGCATAAGCCGCCCCGGCGTCGCGCCGAACAGGCGCGCAGCCTCGCGCAACGATGGAGCGATGCCGTTAAGTCCAACCACGGTATTGCGCAGCACCGGCAGCATCGAATAGAGCGTCAGCGCCAGCACCGATGGAAGAAAGCCGAGGGCGGAGAAGCCTTTGCCGAACAGCCGCTCGGACAGGCCGGCGAGCGCTAGCAGCATCGGATAAAACAGCGCCAGCAGCGCGAGCCCGGGAATGGTCTGGAACACGCTCGCCACCGCGAGCAGAGCACCGCGCAGCACCGGGTGCTGCCGTGAGGCGATCGCCAGCGGCAGGCTGACACCCAGCCCGATGGCGAGCGCCGTGATGCTCACCAGCACGTGGCTGCCGAGGTAATCGGGCAGCCGCGCCAACGCATCGGTAAGACGGGCGTCAGTGTTCATCGTGGCGATGATGGCATGCAGCGGGGGGCTAAGAAACCCGCCGCCGCAGCCCTATTTCAACCCATCCCCTTGGTTTGCATCGCGAAAATAGCCGACCGCGCCCGCTTTCTCTTGCAATGACAATTTGATTACAGTCTTATGACGGCGGGCCGTGCGCTGGGGGTAACAGCGTGCTCATTGCCGGGCATGGCCGTCCGCTGGCCATGCTGTCTGCTGCCTCCACTCTGCTCAATCGCCTCGCGTTTTCCGAGACGATTTCCCGTCGCGATATAGCGACGCTTGTCACTGTTGCGGGCCTTCATCTCGCCGCGCTCGTCATCATGGCGGCGACCGAAGTCGATCTGGTTGCGAAGATTGCCTTCCTGCTGGCCTGGGCGGCGTTGAATTGTGTGTGGCTCGCCGCGCTGCGGCGGCCGGCGATCGCGGCATTCATGTCGCTGGCGATGTTGGTCGCGCTCATCCTGTTTTCGCAATTCAAATACGACAAGCTGATGATGACGGTCAATTTCGTCGACCTGATGATCATCGATCGGGACACGTCCGCTTTCCTGTTCACGATCATGCCGAATTTGCGCTGGTCGGTCACGCTCAGCGCGCTCCTTGCCGCGCCGCTGATGGCGCTGATCTGGCATTTCGATACGTTCCGCATTCGCCGGCGCATAACGTCCACCGGCGGCGCATGTTGCCTGGGCGCACTGGTGGCGCTCTCGATGTCGGTTCCGAGCGATTTTTTTGACGAGTTCTTCAACCACAACTACGTATCGAAATTTTCCCGCTCGGGCGTGGAGTCGATCTACGAACTGGCGACGCACGGGCTCATGGAATCGGACGGTGCCATCGCCGAGCACTTGAAGTCGGCGCCCGCCGCCGCCTGCAATCCGGCGCGCAAGCTTCCGCACATCATCCTGCTGCACGATGAATCGAGCTTCGACATTACCGCCGCGCCCGGCATCAAAGTGCCGCCGGGCTATCACAAACATTTCCGGTCGTTCGACGGCGTGGCGCGCAAGCTTGTGGTCGAAGGCGCGGGCGGTCCGAGCTGGTTCACCGAATACAATGTGCTCACCGGACTGTCGGCGCGCTCCTATGGGCGGTTTGCTACCTCAGTGACGCGCATCGCCGCCGGCCGCGTCGCGCGCGGACTGCCGCATGCGCTGTCCCGTTGCGGTTACAAAACGTTCAGCCTTTATCCGTTCTACGGCGCTTTTCTCGGCTCGCGCGGCTTCCAGACCGCAGCCGGCATCCAGCATTATATGGACATGACAGATCTGGGGACGCGCGGTTTCGAGGCGGACAGCTTCTACTTCGACCAGGCCGAAAAGATCATCGCGCGCGAACGCCGCAACGGTCCGCTGTTCCTGTATGTCTATACCGTCGCCAATCATTTTCCGTGGGATTCTCGACTGCGCCCCGAGCTGACCCCGGATTGGCACAATCTCGGCAACGTGCCGAACATCGATGAATATATCCGGCGGCAGGGCATGACCGCGCACGACTATGGCGCGCTGCTGGAGCGGCTCAAGCGGGACTTTCCGACCGAGTCGTTCCTGATCGTGCGCTACGGGGATCACCAGCCCGAGTTCGGCTATCGCATCATCGATCCGCCGCTCAACGAAGCCGCGATCGCGCGTCACTTGCTGGCGTTCGATCCGCGCTACTTTACGAGTTACTATGCGATCGATGCGGTGAATTTCCAGCCGGCCGATCTGTCCTCCGCGCTTAAGACGCTCGACGCGCCGTATCTTCCGTTGGTGGTCCAGGAGGCCGCCGGCATGCCGCTCGATGCGTCCTTCGCCGAGCAGAAGGCGATCCTGCAACGCTGCCATGGCCTGTTCTATCGCTGCGCCGGCGGCGCCGAGGCGCGCCGTTTCAACCGGCTGCTGATCGCCGCCGGCCTGATCAAGGGCCTGTAGGCTTCGGGCTTTGCAAGCCGGGTATGTCCCGGATAGCTTGCCTTGATCGGGGTTAATCGCTCAGGGACATGCATGGCAGGCGGCGCGACAGCAACTGCGCAAGGCAACACGCAGGCTACGGCCATCGCTCTCCGCGAAGTCTCGGTCGCATTCCGCCTCGGCGGCGGCGGCCTCTATACCGCCGTCGAGCGCGCCACGCTCAATGTCGCCGACGGCGAATTCGTCGCCATCGTGGGGCCGACCGGCTGTGGCAAATCCACGCTGCTCAACATCGCCGCCGGGCTGATCGCGCCGTCGTCCGGCCGCGTCGATATCTTCGACAGCCCGCTGGCCGCGCTCAACCGTCAGGCCGGCTATCTGTTCCAGGCCGACGCGCTGTTTCCCTGGAAGACGGCACTGGAAAACGTCGCCATCGGGCTGGAAACGGCCGGCACGCCGTCGGTGGAAGCGCGCGCGCGGGCGCAAAGCTGGCTCATGCGGGTGGGCTTGAGCGCGTTCGGCGACCGCTATCCGCACATGCTCTCGGGCGGCCAGCGCAAGCGGGTCGGGCTGGCGCAGGTGCTGATCCGCGATCCGAAAATCCTGCTGATGGACGAGCCGTTCGGCCCGCTCGACGCGCAGACCCGGCAGATCATGGGCAACCTGCTGCTCGACCTGTGGAGCGGCGACCGCAAGGCGGTGCTGTTCGTCACCCACGATCTGGAAGAGGCGATCGCGCTCAGCGACCGCGTGGTCATCATGTCGGCGGGGCCGGCGGCGCGCGTCATCGGCGACTGGCGGGTGAAGCTGGCGCGGCCGCGCGACATCGGCGAGATCAAGCTCGACCATGCCTTCCACGAATTGCACCGCGACATCTGGCACATGCTCAAGGCCGAGGTGATCAAGGGCTACGCGCAGACGGAGGGGGCGTGATGTCGCGCACGCGGCTCATCGTCCTGCAGGTGCTGGTCGCCGTCGTCTCGATCGCGCTCTGGCACGTGCTCACGACGTACCGGATCTTCGGCGCGGTGCTGTTGCCGCCGTTCTTCTTTTCCAATCCGCTGGATGTGGCCCAGCAGATCGTCGCTTGGTTCGCTTCGGGCGTGATCTGGAAGCATCTCTGGGTGACGTTGATCGAATCGATTCTCGCCTTCGTGCTCGGCTCGATCGGCGGCGTGCTGGTCGGCTTCTGGTTCGCGCGTCAGCCGCGCACCGCCGCGGTGTTCGATCCGTATGTGAAGATGATCAACGCGCTGCCGCGCGTGGTGCTGGCGCCGATCTTCACGCTCTGGCTCGGGCTGGGCATCTGGTCGAAAGTGGCGCTCGGCGTCACGCTGGTGTTCTTCATCGTATTCTTCAACGTCTATCAGGGCGTCAAGGAAGTCAGCCCCACGGTGCTGGCGAATGCGCGCATGCTCGGCATGAGCGAGCGGCAGTTGATGCGCCACGTCTATTGGCCGTCGGCGCTGTCCTGGATGTTTTCCTCGCTGCACACCTCGGTCGGCTTTGCCGTGGTCGGCGCGGTGGTGGGCGAATATCTCGGNNGTGTTCGCCGGCATGTTCGTGCTGGCCGCCTTCGTGATCGTGATCGATACGCTGGTCACCATGGTCGAGCGCCGTCTGCTGGTCTGGCGGCCGCTGGTGGGCGACAGTAGGCCGTAAGCGAGCACTCGGCCGCCCTGCGCGCGTCGGTTGTAGCGATCTTGGATTGGCAGTATCGTCTTGTTAGCCGTTGCCAGCATCAGGCCATCCGGCAAATTGAATGCTCGGCCGGGGAGCACCGTTGCCATGAAATACTCCGCTCGAATCCGCTTGCGCGGTTATGCAATTGCGGCCGTGACCCTTGTTGCCGTCTTGGCCTATGCGCCCGAGGGCTGGTCGAGAACCCCGAGGCCGGCCGGGTGCCAGCAAATGACGGAAGCGCTGGCCAAGGCGCTGTTCGACGAATGGAACAAAGCGCTGCAACAGAACCCCGAGACGGTTGTGCGGACTTACACGCTGGACGCGGTCCTTCTGCCGACTTTCGAGAACGGACCGCTTATCGGCCGCGCCGAGATTCGCGGTTATTTCGACCATTTCCTCGAGCAGCATCCGGTCGGACGCATCGACACCCGGGCCATTATTCCCGCCGGTTGTAACACGGGCGTTGTCGCCGGGCTCTACACCTTCACGGTGAATGAGGGGACCGCGCGCGTGGACAAGCCGGCCCGCTATACCTTCGTCTACGTTTATGAGTCAGTACCCCGACGCTGGCTGATCGCACACCACCACTCGTCAGCGCGGCCACAGAAAGGCGCAGCGAAGTAACTCCGCCAGGCTGGCCACAATGGTCGAGAAGCGCCTGCGGGCGCGGCGGCCGGTGGTGCGCGATAGCAGGCCCTAGTCACGCCCGCCGCGCTGGCCTATCGTTTGGGTTGCAATGGCCTGCTGAAAGGCCGGTGGACCAGGGAGGATATCCATGCCCGCTCATCTCCGTCGGCTCGGCTTTGCGCTCGCCGCGCTCGTGCTGTCATCGGGTCTCGCGCTCGCGCAAACCAAAATCACGCTCGCCGTCGGCGGTGGCAGTTGCCTTTGTTATCTGCCGACGATCCTGGCCAAGCAACTCGGCGAGTTCGAGAAAGCCGGACTAGCCGTCGAAGTCGTGGACTTCAAGGGCGGCTCGGAGTCGCTCAAGGCCGTGATCGGCGGCAGCGCCGACGTGGTGTCCGGCTATTTCGATCACTGCGTCAATCTCGCCGCCAAGGGCCAGCACTTGCAGGCCTTCGTGGTCTATGACCGCTATCCCGGTTTCGCGCTGGTGGTCTCGCCAAAACACACCGCCGAAATCAATTCGATCAAGGATCTCGCCAACAAGAAGGTCGGCGTCAGCGCGCCCGGCTCCTCCACCGACTTCTTCCTGAAATACATGCTGAGCAAGAACGGCGTCGATCCAAATTCCGTCAGCGTGATCGGCGTCGGCCTCGGCGCTACCGCCGTTGCCGCCATGGAGCAGGGACAGATCGATGCCGCCATCATGCTCGATCCGGCGGTGACGCTGCTGCAAGGCAAGAACAAGGATCTCAAGATCCTCAGCGACACCCGCACCCAGAAGGACACGCTGGCCGTGTTCGGCGGCGAATATCCGGGCGGCGCGCTCTACACCAAGGCCGACTGGATCGCCAGCCACGAGAAGGAAGTGCAGGGCATGACCACGGCCATCGTGGCGACGCTCAAGTGGATCCATTCGCACACGCCGGAAGAGATCATGGCCAAGATGCCGCCGGAAATGGTCGGCAAGGACAAGGATCTCTATCTCGCCGCGCTCAAGAACACGATCCCGATGTATTCGGAAACCGGCCGCATGGACCCGAAGGGTGCCGCCGCGGTGCTGGCGGTGTTCAGCCAGTCGTCGCCTGACGTCGCCAAGGCCAATATCGACCTGTCGAAGACCTACACCAACAAGTACGTCGAGGCGGCCAACAAGAAGATGGGGATGAAGTAAGTTCCCGCCGCGCGGAATTCTAAAGACGGCCACACGGCGGGGGATTTCCCCGCCGTGTCTGTTATTGTCGACGCTATGAACCTGCTCTCGATCCAGTCCCACGTTGCCTATGGCCATGTCGGCAATTCCGCCGCGGTGTTTCCGCTGCAGCGCATGGGCGTGGAGGTGTGGCCGATCCACACCGTGCAGTTTTCCAACCATACCGGCTACGGCAACTGGCAGGGCCAGGTGTTCGACGCTCGAACGATCCGTGAGGTTATCGGCGGCATTGAGCAGCGCGGCGTGCTTGGCGAATGCGACGGCGTACTGTCGGGCTATATGGGCGGGGTCGATGTCGGCGCCGCCGTTCTCGACGCGGTGGCGACCGTCAAGCGCGCCAATCCGTCCGCGCGCTATGCTTGCGACCCGGTGATCGGCGACGCCGGGCGCGGCATCTTCGTCGCGCGCGGCATTCCGGAATTCATGAAAGAAAGGGCGGTGCCGGCCGCCGATATCATCACGCCCAACCAGTTTGAGCTCGATTACCTCGCCGGCCGCNNGCGCGATCCTGGTCACCTCGCTGCATACCGAGGACACGCCGGAGGAGACAATCGACCTGCTTGCCTCGGACGCGACCGGTCGTTTCCACCTGCGCACGCCGAAGCTACCATTGGTGGTGAACGGAGCGGGCGACGCCATCGCCGCGCTGTTTTTTGCGCATTATCTGCGCAGCGGAAAGATCGACGAGGCGCTGTCGCGCGCCGGCTCCGCCATCTTCGGCGTGCTGACCAAGACCGCGCAGGCAGGCGCGGACGAAATTCAACTGGTTGCCGCGCAGGACGAGATTGTGCAGCCGAGCCGCGTGTTCGAGGCGGAAGAACTATGACGACGCCGCCATGAGCGAAGCGGTGTCCGTCGTCCACATCGACCGCCTGGAGCTGACTGTCGCGCCGAAACCATGGGCCTTTGCGGCCGAGCGGCGGGCGGACATTGATGCGCATTTCGCGAAGCTGCAACGCGAGAAGCCGGCTTTGTGGAACGGCCGCGTGCTATTGTTGCATGAATACAGCATGGCCGACCGGGTGCTGCGCGGCGCCTATTTGGAAACCGACTTTGCGAGCTTCGCCGCCTGGCGCCATTGGGGCAGGCCGGCGGCGGGGGTGCACGACTGTTTCGGCGCGGCGGCGATCGTCGCGGCCGATGGCGCGTTTCTGCTCGGGGTCATGGGTCCGCACACCGCCAATTCCGGCCGCATCTATTTTCCTTGCGGCACGCCCGATCCGGACGACATCGTGGGGAGCCGCGTCGATCTCGATTTCAGCGTGCGGCGCGAGCTCAAGGAGGAAACCGGGCTAGACATCGCCGAGTTCACGGCCGAGTCGGGATGGACGACGGTATTCGATCTGCCGCTGATCGCGCATATCAAGGTGCTGCGCAGCGGCGAAAGTGCCGAGGCCTTGCGCGCGCGCGTGCTTGATCATCTGGCGCGTGAGCGGCAACCGGAACTCGCCGATATCCGCATCGTACGCGGCCCGCCCGATTCCGATCCCGCGATGCCGCGCTTCGTCACCGCGTTCCTGGCGCAGCGGTTCGCCATGCGATAGACTTTTGCCCATGAAGCTCTACAGCATTGCCAAACGCTTTCGCATCGACAGACCGGACAAGTTTCGCCTGTCCGCGCACGACCCTGCCGAGTGCTACGGCCTTACCGCCGACAAGAAAGAAGCCAAGGCCATGCTGGCCGAGGGCATCGAGCGGCTGGCCGAATTGCAGGAGCGGCTATACGCCAACGACCGTTGGTCGGTGCTGATTGTGCTGCAGGCGATGGACGCCGCCGGCAAGGACGGCATCATCAAGCACGTGATGAGCGGCATCAATCCGCAAGGCTGCGAGGTGCATTCCTTCAAGCAGCCGAGCGCGGAGGAGCTGCAACACGATTTTCTCTGGCGCGTGGCGCAGCGGCTGCCGACGAACGGACGCATCGGCATCTTCAATCGCTCGCATTACGAGGAAGTGCTGACCGTGCGCGTGCACAAGGAATTGCTGGCGCGCGAGAAGCTGCCGAAGAACCTGGTCGGCAAGGAACTCTGGCAGCAGCGTTTCGACGATATCCGCGCCTTCGAGCGTCATCTCGCGCGCAACGGCACGCTGATCCTGAAATTCTTCCTCAACGTGTCGAAGGACGAGCAGCGCCGCCGCTTCCTCGCGCGCATCGATGAGCCGGCCAAGCGCTGGAAATTCTCTTTTGCCGACGTTGCCGAGCACAAGCTCTGGAACGAATACATGCACGCGTATGACGATCTGATCCGGCAGACCAGCCGTCCGGAGGCGCCCTGGTTCGTGGTGCCGGCCGACAACAAATGGTTCACGCGGCTGGTAGTGGGGGGGGGCGATGGTGCAAGAACTCGGCGCGCTCGACCTCGATTTTCCGAAGGTCGAGGGCAACGCGCTCAAGGAATTGAGAAAGGCGGAGAAGGCGCTGAAGCGGGAGAAGTCGTAGCGCCGGATCGCGGCGGCGACTCGTTGCAGGCGCGCGGACAGCAATGCTGACCTATCTGCCGCTTGCGCTGACCCAGACCTTTCCAGTAGAAGATGCCGTTGTTACGTGCGGTTAACGCGGACTTTACCTTGTTCCGCGACCTTAGCCGTCGAAGTCGAGGGATATTCTAAGCCATGTCGGCGCGCCAAAATATCTGCGCGATCGAGCGGGCGGCCGGCACGGCCGAACCCGCGGCCACCCTCATTCTGGGCACGCTCCTTCTCCTTATCCGCCCCTGAGGGCCGGCTGGGCGTTTGTGCCTGGGCACTCGGGGGATCGACGTAATGAGCACCCCATAGAGCGCCCAAAAGCGGCGCATTCGACGAGAAGGATCAATGCCATGACTAACAAGACCCAGTCCGACAAGGACCGCGTCGTCATCTTCGACACGACGTTGCGCGACGGCGAGCAGTGTCCCGGCGCGACCATGACCCATGAAGAGAAACTCGCCGTGGCCGAGCTGCTCGACACCATGGGCGTAGACATCATCGAGGCCGGCTTCCCGATCGCCTCGGAAGGCGACTTTGCCGCCGTGCACGAGATCGCCAAGCGCTCCAAGAACGCCGTGATCTGCGGTCTCTCACGCGCGTCGCCGAAAGACATCGACCGCTGTGCGGAAGCGATCAAGCCGGCCCGGCGCAAGCGCATCCATACGTTTCTCTCCACCTCGCCGGTGCACATGAAGTGGAAGCTGCAGAAGGAGCCGCACGAGGTCTACGAGATGGTGATCGGGCAGGTCACCCGCGCGCGCAGCCACACCGACGACGTCGAATGGTCGGCCGAGGATGGCACCCGCACCGAGCAGGATTTCCTCTGCCGCTGCGTGGAAGCCGCCATCAATGCCGGCGCCACCACCATCAATATCCCCGACACCGTCGGCTATACGGTGCCGGAGGAATATTTCGCGCTATTCAAGGTGCTGCGCGAGCGCGTGCCCAATTCCGACAAGGCGCGCTTCTCCACCCATTGCCACAACGATCTCGGCATGGCGGTGGCCAATTCACTCGCCGGCGTGAAGGCGGGCGCGCGCCAGATCGAATGCACCATCAACGGCATCGGCGAGCGCGCCGGCAACGCCGCGCTGGAAGAAATCGTGATGGCGATCCGCACCCGCAACGATGTCTTGCCGTACATGACTGGCGTCGATGCCAGCATGCTGACGCGCGCCTCCAAGCTGGTCGCGGCGGCGACCTCGTTCCCGGTGCAGTACAACAAGGCGATCGTCGGCCGTAATGCGTTTGCGCACGAGAGCGGCATTCACCAGGACGGCATGCTGAAGAACGCGCAGACCTACGAGATCATGACGCCGGAGTCGGTCGGCGTGAAGCAGACCTCGCTGGTCATGGGCAAGCATTCCGGGCGGCATGCGTTTGTGCACAAACTGGAGGAGCTCGGCTATCAATTGGCCGGCAATCAGCTCGAGGACGCCTTCGTGCGCTTCAAGGCGCTGGCTGACAAGAAGAAGCAGATCTACGACGAGGACATCGAGGCGCTGGTGGACGAGGAGATCGCGCACGCGCACGATCGTATCAAGATCATCTCGCTGACCGTGATCGCCGGCACCATGGGCCCGCAATCGGCCACGCTCACCCTCGACATCGAGGGCAAGCACATCACGACGCAATCGACCGGCAACGGTCCGGTGGACGCGATCTTCAAGGCGATCCGCGAACTGGTTCCGCACGAGGCCAAGCTCGAGCTCTACCAGGTGCATGCGGTGACCGAGGGCACCGACGCGCAGGCGGAAGTCTCGGTGCGGCTGTCGGAAGACGGCCGCTCCTACACCGCCAAGGGCGCCGACCCCGATACGCTGGTGGCCTCGGCCAAGGCCTATCTCGGCGCGCTCAACAAGCTGACCAGCAAGCGCAATCGGACGCCGGGCGTTGAGAACCGCATCCACTCCACCGACGTCGGCTGAAAATTCTGCGACTAACGCGAAATGCCGCCTCGCAAGGGGCGGCATTATGCTTTTGGTTATTTGCTTTTGGTAAATGTTCCGCTTGGAACCCAAAAATCACATTTCGCCCTCATTTCGTTCGCTTTTGGGGCGGAATTGGCGGCTATCCACTGCTCACAACCTATACCAGACGTTGGGGATATTAACCGAATGAAGAAGACACTTTGCGCGGGCGTGTTCGCGCTCGCGGCGATTGGCTTGTTGTCGAATATCTCGGCCGCCAGCGCCGGTGAAATGGGGAACGGCTACGCGGCACAGGGGCAGATGTCGGCCTCGATTGATGTCGGACGCATCCGAAGCGTGCTCAGGCTGACGCAGGAGCAGGAGCGCTACTGGCGGCCGGTGGAGGCCGCCTTGCGCGACCTCGCACACCATCAGGAGCGGGTGGAATCGGATGGTTTCGTGC
This sequence comes from Hyphomicrobiales bacterium, assembly GCA_003133345.1. Lineage (GTDB taxonomy): Bacteria > Pseudomonadota > Alphaproteobacteria > Rhizobiales > Xanthobacteraceae > Pseudolabrys. Next base: position 22,419 of record PKXB01000176.1, read on the forward strand.
ACCGGGTGAGCCGGCGGGTGATCTCGATCGTGCTCAATAGCGCAGCCGTCGAGCGGCTGGTGGTTGCCGCGCGTCCACTGATCGCCAAGCTCAATGACGAGCAGAAGCAGGCGGCCGGCCAGCTGGCGCAGGAAATGGGCTTAGGGTCGGTGGTGATGGCGGCGCTGAATTGAGCCGAATGGCGGCGCATCCCGCCGCCATTGTCGCGCTCGATAAGCTGACCCGCAAGCGCAATCGGACGCCGGGGGTCGAGAACCGCATCCA
>PKXB01000176.1:22690-44705 GCA_003133345.1 Hyphomicrobiales bacterium
GACCCGCGCCCACAACGGCAGCGCTGGCTTGCCGGAAAATCGAATAAATGCGACTTTAGTCGGCGGTTGACCGGCGTCAAAACAATCCGCAACGCTATATGTTTGAGGACAATAACAAATCCGTGGAGGAACCCCGATGCGAAAAATGCTTTTTGCGATAGCAGCGGCCGCAATTTTTGCCGCCCCCAGCGCCGGCATGGCGCAGGCGCCGATTATCATCAAATTCAGTCACGTGGTGGCGCCCAACACGCCGAAGGGCAAGGGCTCGGAGAAATTCAAGGAACTCGCCGAGAAGTACACCAACGGCAAGGTCAAGGTTGAGGTGTACCCGAACTCGACGCTCTACAAGGACAAGGAAGAACTCGAGGCGCTGCAGCTCGGCGCCGTCCAGATGCTGGCGCCGTCGAACTCGAAGTTCGGCCCGATCGGCATCAAGGACTTCGAAGTGTTCGACCTGCCGTTCCTGCTACCGAGCCTGGCGTCGCTGCGCAAGGTCACCGAAGGCCCGATCGGCAAGAAGATGCTTACGCTGCTCAACGCCAAGGGCATGATCGGGCTTGCCTACTGGGACAACGGCTTCAAGCAAATGAGCGCGAACAAGCCGCTGCACATGCCGGAAGACTACAAGGGGCTGAAATTCCGCATCCAGTCCTCGAAGGTGCTGGAAGCGCAGTTCCGCCTGCTCGGCGCGACCCCGCAGGTGATGGCGTTCTCCGAGGTCTATCAGGCGCTGCAGACCGGCGTCGTTGATGGCCAGGAAAACACGCCGGCGAACATGTACACCCAGAAAATGGACGAAGTGCAGAAGTACACGACGCTGACCAATCACGGCTACATCGGCTACGTGGTCGTCGTGAATAAGAAGTTCTGGGAAGGCCTGCCGGCCGATATCCGTGGCCAGCTCGAGAAGGCGATGGCGGAATCGACCGCATATGCCAACACGATCTCCGCGCAGGAGAACGACGACGCGCTCGCCGCGATGAAGAAATCCGGCAAGACCACGTTCATCGTTCCGACCGCGGCCGAAATGGCGGCCATGCAAAAAGTCATGGAGCCGCTCTACAACGACATGGCCAGCCGTGTCGGCAAGCAACTGATCGAGGACGTGCGCAGGACGGCGCAAGGCGCAACCAACTAACGAAACCATGGCGGGCCCCGGCAATGCTGTCGGGGCCCGTTTGTATCCAGGGTGGGAATTTCGACGACATCGATCTGGCGAAGCCTCGGCGGCTCTTGGGGCGTTGCGTGTTTCTAAATTCCAATCGTCATTGTCGCGATCACCGCGACCGGGGCGAATGTTCGCCCTGAGCCTACGAGGCACAGGTGTTCCTTCGCATTCTCGACCGGCTTGAAGAAATCATCATCGCGTGCCTGATCGGGGCGGCGACGCTGTTGATCTTTGTCGCGGTGGTGCAACGCTACTTGATCGGCGTGCCATTCCTCTATCCCTATTTCTACAACTTCAACATTACCTGGGCGCAGGAACTGTGCATCTACATGTTCGTGTGGATGGCCAAGTTCGGCGCGGCCTATGGTGTGCGCACCGGCATCCATGTCGGCGTCGATGTCATCGTCAACATGCTGCAGCCGAAGTACCGGACCAAGGTCATTATGTTCGGCTTGCTGGCCGGCGCTTTTTTCACCTTCGTCGTCGGCACCATGGGCGCCAAGTTCATCATCGAGCTCTACCCCACCGACCAGGTATCGCCCGATTTGGAGCTGCCGCGCTGGATCGTCTTCCTGTGCGTGCCGCTCGGCTCCTATCTGATGTGCTTCCGCTTCCTGCAGGTGGCCTGGGCGTTCTGGCACACCGGCGAGCTGCCACATCATGACCCGGGCCATGTCGAGGGCGTGGTCGAAAGCACCGCCGCCGCCAAAGACTTGGCTGCGGAAGAACTTGCCAACAAGAGTGGCACGCGATGAACAGCGCCCTGATCTTTGGTCTGCTCATCGCGCTGATGCTCACCGGCATGCCGATCTCGATCGCGCTCGGCCTCACCGTTCTCAGCTTCCTCTATGTGATGACGCAGGTGCCGATCGAAGCGGTGGCGCTCAAGCTGTTCACCGGGATCGAGAGTTTCGAGATCATGGCGATCCCGTTCTTCATCCTGGCCGGAAATTTTCTTACCCATGGCGGCGTCGCCCGCCGCATGATCCGCTTTGCCACCACGATGGTCGGCCACTGGTATGGCGGGCTGGGCCTGGCGGCGGTGATGGCCTGCGCGCTTTTCGCCGCCATTTCCGGTTCCTCGCCGGCGACCGTGGTCGCCATTGGCTCGATCCTGCTGCCGGCGATGGTGCAGGCAGGCTATCCGAAGCGGTTCGGCGCCGGCGTCATCGCTACCTCCGGCGCGCTCGGCATTCTGATCCCGCCCTCGATTGTCATGGTGCTTTACTCCGTGGCGACCGGCGGCAGCGTGGCGATCGATCCGGAAGGCAAGCGCGTGCTGTCGGCCTCGGTGGCGCAGTTGTTCATGGCCGGCGTTATCCCCGGGCTGATCCTCGCCTTCCTGCTCGGCATGACCACCTTCTATCGCGCCTGGAAGAACGATTATCCGCGCATGCCGAAGGCGACGTGGCTGGACGCTTTTATTGCGTTCCGCCAATCGATCTGGGGCCTGTTGCTGATCGTGATCGTGCTCGGCGGCATCTATGCCGGGCTGTTCACGCCGACCGAAGCCGCGGCGGTCAGCGCGGTCTATGCCTTCGTGGTCGCGGTGTTCGTCTACGGCGATCTGAAATTTTCGGATATACCGAGGGTGCTGCTGTCGTCCGCCAATATGAGCGCGATGATTCTCTACATCATCACCAACGCGGTGCTGTTCTCCTTCCTGATGACCAGCGAGCAGATTCCGCAGTCGATCACCGCCTGGGCCACCAGCGCCGGCATCGGGCAAGTCGGATTCCTGCTGTTCGTGAACATCCTGCTGCTGGTGGCCGGCAACGTGATGGAGCCGTCGTCGATCGTGCTGATCACCGCGCCGATTCTGTTCCCGGTCGCGGTCGGCCTGGGCGTCAACCCGATCCATCTCGGGATTCTGATGACGGTGAATATGGAGGTGGGAATGTGCCACCCGCCGGTTGGGCTTAATCTCTATGTCGCCTCCGGCATCGCCAGGATGGGCATCACCGAGCTCACCATTGCAGTATGGCCGTGGCTGCTGACCATGCTGGGATTCCTTTTCGTAGTGACCTACGTACCGGAATTATCGCTCTGGCTGCCGCGCGTGCTCGGGATGATGTAGAAGACCTTCGTGTTGAAAAACAAAATTAAATGAAGATTGCGCGCCGTTAATTTCCGCCCAGACTTTCGTTACCCCCGCCCCATGCTGCAATAGGTCTACTTGCTGGGAAATCGGTTTAATGCCACCCTAAACGGCGGAAAAACCAGCAAAAAGCCGGTATCCACGCTTCAAATCGGAGGAAAACGTCGATGCGCAAATGGCTTCTCGCGGCGGCAGCGGCCGCCATTTTCATGGCGCCTGGCACCGGCATGGCCCAGTCGCCGATCGTCATCAAATTCAGTCACGTCGTGGCGAATGACACGCCGAAAGGCAAAGGCGCGATCAAGTTCAAGGAACTCGCCGAAAAATACACCAACGGCAAAGTTAAGGTTGAGGTCTATCCCAACTCCTCCCTCTACAAGGACAAGGAAGAAATCGAGGCGCTGCAGCTTGGCTCGGTGCAGATGCTGGCGCCGTCCACCGCGAAGTTCGCGCCGCTCGGCGCCAAGGAATTCGAGGCGCTCGACCTGCCGAATTTGTTCGCCAGTGAAGAGGCCTATACGAAGGCGATGAAGGGCGAAGTCGGCAAGTGGCTGTTCAAGAAGCTCGAGCCGAAAGGCATCTCCGGCCTCGCCTTTTGGGACAACGGCTTCCACATGGTCTCGTCCAATCGTCCGCTGCTGAATCCATCGGATTTCCAGGGGCTCAAGATCCGCATTTCCGGCTCCAAGATCGCCGACCGCTATTTCCGCGACGTCGGCGCGATCCCGCAGATCTTGGCGTTCTCGGAAGTCTACCAGGCGCTGCAAACCGGCGTGGTGGACGGCTGCGAAAACACGGCGTCGAATTATCTGACGCAGAAATTCCACGAAGTGCAGAAGCACATCACCGTTTCCTACCATGCCCATCTGCAATACGCGGTGATCGTGAACACCAAGTTCTGGAACGGGCTGCCGGCCGACATCCGCACGCAACTCGACAAGGCGATGGATGAAGCGACCGACTACACCAACTCGATCGCCGTCAAGGAAAACGAGGATGCGCTGGCCGAGATCAAGAAGTCCGGCAAGACCACGCTGCATTATCTGACTGACGATCAGAAAAAGGCCTGGCAGACCGCGATGGCGCCGACCTATCAATGGGCGAAGGGCCGTGTCGGCACCGAGGTGCTCGACCTGCTGTCGAAAGAGCTTAATATCAAGATGAACTGACGGCGGTCTGCTGCGCCAAGAATAATAAACGGCCGGGATTGATCGCGCTCCCGGCCGTTTCGGTTTGAGACCGGGGGATTCGCGTGCTCAAAAGGGTCAATCGCGCGCTCGACCATTTGGAAGAGCGGCTGATCGCCACGCTGATCGCGGCGGCGACCGCGCTGATCTTCGTCTCGGTGCTGCACCGGTACGGGACTGGCGTCTCAATCAACCTATCGAAATGGGCGGCCGCGCGCGGCGTACCCTTCGTGCCCGAGATTCTCAAGGATATTTATTTGTGGCTCGCCGCCCTCGACCTTTCATGGGCGCAAGAACTTTGCATCTACATGTTCATCTGGATGGCCAAATTTGGCGCCGCCTATGGTGTGCGCACCGGTATCCATGTCGGCGTGGATCTTCTCGTCAACATGGTGCCGGCGCGGTCGCGCAAGCAAGTGATCCTGTTCAGCCTGCTGTGCGGCGCGTTTTTCACCGGCATGATCGCGACGTTCGGCGGCTCGTTCGTCGAGGAAATGTTCAAGACCGGCCAGCAGTCGAATGACCTCGAAGCGCCGATGTGGATTGTCTACCTTGCGATCCCGCTCGGATCAGGCCTGATGTGTTTCCGGTTCCTGCAGGTCGCGTGGTTCTATTATTGGACTGGCGAACTGCCGCACCACAATGAGGCGAAAGTCGAGGGCATTGATACAAATGTCCCGGCGCTGCATCCCGCGTCGGCCTCTCCCGCGGAGGTCTCCAGGAGCAAGTCAAGCCCGCTGGGACTGATCCTAATCCTGGCGCCGATATTGATTCTGACGATCTGCCTTGGCGAGAAGGCCGGCATCATCGTGCTGCCGCAGGCCCTGCGCGCGGCCACGATCTTCCTGCTCCTGATCGCGCTGATGCTGACCGGTATACCGGTTTCGATCGCGCTTGGTCTCACCGTGCTCACGTTCCTGTTCACGCTGACAACGGTCCCGATTGAAGCGGTGTCGATGAAGCTGTTCACCGGCATCGAAAGCTTCGAGATTATGGCGATCCCCTTCTTCATCCTGGCCGGCAACTTCCTGACGCATGGCGGCGTCGCGCGGCGGATGATCAACTTCGCTACCTCCATTATCGGGCATTGGCACGGCGGACTGGGGCTCGCTGGAATCGTGGCATGCTCCATGTTTGCTTTGGTTTGCGGATCGAGCGTCGCGACTGTCGCCGCTGTCGGGGCGATCGTACTGCCCGAAATGGTGAGGAACGGCTATCCGATGCGATTTGGCGCGGGCATAATCACGGTTGCCGGCTCGCTCGGCATCCTGATGTTGCCGTCGATCCCGAAGATCATTTACGCGATCTCCACGAATACATCGATCGGCGCGCTTTTCGTTGCTGGTTTGCTGCCTGGCTCGCTGCTGACGGCCATGCTGTGTGTGGTGACCTGGTATTTAGCCAGAAAGCGAAACTATCCGCGAATGGAGAAAGCCAGTTGGCGCGAGAGCTGGCACGCATTTACGGAAAGCATCTGGGGCCTGATGCTCGTCGTTATCATCATTGGCGGCATCTATAGCGGCTTGTTCACCGCGACCGAAGCCGCCGCCATGGCAGCCGTCTATTCATTCTTCATATCGGTGTTCGTATACAAGGCCCTTACGCTCAAAGATGTGCCGCGGGTGTTGCTGAGGGCAGCGAATACGAGCGCGATGCTTCTGTACATTGTTACCAACGCTGTTTTGTTTTCCTTTGTCCTCAGCAATGAGAATATTCCTTCTGCGCTTGCCGATTGGATATTGGCTCAGGATCTTGGGTGGTTTGGGTTCCTTCTGCTGGTTAACGTGCTTCTGCTGATGGCCGGCAATTTTATGGAGCCGACTTCTATCATCCTGATCATGGCGCCGATCCTGGCTCCAGCCGCGAAGAGACTCGGCATCGATTTGGTCCACTTCGGCATCGTGATCGACGTCAACATGGAAGTCGGTTTGTGCCACCCGCCGGTTGGCCTCAATCTTTACGTTGCTTCGATGATCGCCGGCATGCGCATCACCGATCTGGCTGTGGCCGTCTTGCCGTGGCTGCTCACCATGTTGGTATTCCTGGTGATCGTGACCTATTGGCCCGGTCTAACGCTATTTCTGCCGCGGCTGCTCGGAATGATGTAATTGCCACTCATTTGCACGTGGAGCAATCGTTGCGATGAACGCACGTACATGAACATTGCATTGAATTAATCTCTGTCCAAACTTTAACTTGAAAAGGCGGCGCGGCATTCCATTATTGGCGTCATCAGAAATGCCATTGGAGGAATGCCATGTGGAAGACTGTTCTGGCCGGATCGACCGCGCTTGCGATCGCCGGCGCTACGCTCGCCTACGCGCAACAGGGTCCCGGCGGACGCGACAATGCGCCGCGCTGGCACCCGAGCGCGGAGGACATCAGCGCGTACGGCGACGCGCGGATCGCGGCTTTGCACGCCGGGCTCAAGCTTAACGCCGAGCAGGAGAAAAATTGGCCGGCAGTGGAAAGCGCGCTGCGCGATCTTGCCAAGCAGCGCTCCGAGCGGTTCGCCGCCCATGCCAGCGCCGATCGTCCGAAGGATCCGGTCGAACGGCTGACCTTGCGCGCCGACGCGATGACGCAGCGCGGCGCCGCGCTCAAGAAACTCGCCGACGCGGCCGGTCCGCTCTACAAGAGCCTGGACGAGGGCCAGCAGCATCGCTTCGACGCGCTCGCCCGGCTCGGCGGACACGAATTCGGCGGCGAACGCGGCGAGCGTGGCCAGCACGGGATGCGCGGCTGGATGCATCGCGGCTATAACGGGTCCGATCGCGGCCCGATGGGACCCGAAGGCGGCCCGCGGCAGCCGCAATAAAGCGTAGCGGGCGGCAGCCGCTGCGCTCTCCCTGACGCGTGACGCCGCCGTCTCCAGAAGCCGCCGGGTGCGCCCGGCGGCTTTTCCTTTGTTTGCTTTGACTTGGCGAGCCGGGCGCGGCTGGACACCCAGGCGCGCCTTTGCTAAGCGAACCTCGCCTGGCGGGGCTCCCCGCCGACGGCAATCCGGGCGCATAGCTCAGTTGGTAGAGCAGCTGACTCTTAATCAGCGGGTCCCAGGTTCGAGCCCTGGTGCGCCCACCATAGGTTGCGAATTATAATAACGAAATATCCCATTATAACAGCACTCTTATAAATTCTTTGGCCTTCTTGTTTTTAGCGGTACAACTAAAATGACATGTCGTCCGCAGCTTGGTCACATCTAGGTCACTTAAAGAGTTTAGTTTTTCGGGTATCCGGTTAGCTCGATCACCGAGGCGGCAAGGTGTAGCGGGCAACAGTGCCATCAATCCGTTATTGCCCGTGCCGTGAACCTGACCTGACCGGGCTTTTTTGAACCAAGCGTTGTGAGAGAATGAGCTTGGAAAGGAACTTGGATCATGCCGCAGAAGAGGTTCAGCGCGGAGCAGAGACGCCTCGGCTGACTGCCAGCCGCGAATTCGAAAGCACAATTAGAGGCATGGCTTACCCGTTCTTCACCATTGGGCATTCCACGCACCCGCTTGGAGAATTCATCGAATTGCTCACCGCATCGGAGATTGGCATCGTCGTCGATGTGCGCACAATCCCGCGGTCGCGGACAAATCCGCAATTCAATCGAGAGGCCCTTCCCGGATCATTGTCGGATTTTCAGATTGCATATGAGCATATCGCGGAACTCGGCGGGCGCCGCGCGCGCACACAGGATTTTGCGCCCGACGTCAATGCCTTCTGGGAAAACCAGAGCTTTCACAACTACGCCGACTATGCGATGGGCGGCAGCTTTCGTTCCGGCCTCGCGAGGCTGCGCGAATTGGGCAGCGCTCGGCGTTGCGCCGTAATGTGCGCGGAGGCAGTCTGGTGGCGGTGCCACCGCCGGATCATCGCGGACTACCTGCTCGTCGCCGGCGAGCGGGTGTTTCATATTCTTGGGCCGGGCAAGAGTGCGCCGGCAACCTTGACGAAAGTTGCCACGCCGCGACCTGACGGAGCGGTGACCTATCCTGCTCAGACGTCGAATGCGAGCAACATGGACGGCGCAATGTCACGGCCCTGACAGCCTTCTGTTATTTCGACCCGTATATTTTTTGCTGAGATTTGTTCAATTCAACGGTTCGTCTTATGATAGCTGCCATAGTTTAAAGAGTGCCGGGTGCGGCTGGTTTGGTTTGCCCCTTTCCAGCCGTTGCCTCACGGGGAGCCCCAGCCTTGTGCTGGGGTTTCTTCTATCGGGCCGTATTGTTCGGCGTTGCATAATCTAATTTTCAGCACACACAGGCACCACGATTTGATCCAAGGTGACCAATCACCGAATATGGATTACCGTCGCAATATCTCGTGGATATGCGGCAACAACGACCGTTCAAGAGATTCCAAATGACAAAAATCGAAGGTGTTTGTCTCGACGTCTGCGAAGCAACAGAGTTCGTAACCATCGTTACGATTGGAGATAACGGCCCGCACGTAGTCGGCAACTGGGGCGACTACATGCGCGCCCTCGGCATCAAGGAAAATATGATCATCTTCCCTGCCGGGCGCTATCACCAGACCGAAAAAAATCTCAGCAGGAATAATCGTATACAGTTGCTAGTCGCTTCCAAGAAGGTGCAAGGAAGTCGTAGTGCGGGTCAGGGGTGCCTGATCATCGGTACTGCCGAGATTCTCAATTCTGGCGACATCGTTGAGGCGGTAAAGGCGAAATTCCCTTGGGCGCGAGGTGCGATGGTGATCCACGTCGAAGATGTCAAAACCCAATTATAGCTGTCCCGGTTGGAATTCAAATCAGACATATTGTTCAAGTAGTTTACCCAGGAGTGGCGGGGACAGAAGGCGATCAGCGGTCTGTGCAGCCCACGGAAATGACGCATTCGAATTAAGTTTGCGATAGGCAAAGGGTTGAAATGGGGAACTCAGTACGCTCCACCGCTGGTATTTCTCCGACTGTATGGAAGGCATTGCTATGACCGACAGCGAAATATTGAAAACGATGGCCCGTTACAATCAATGGGCCAACCGTGACCTGTTTGCCGCCGTGCGCGCGTTGCCCGAAGGCGAAGCCGCCAAGCAACGCCGGAGCCTGTTCAAGAACATCATAAACACCCTCAACCATGCGTTGGTGGCCGACCGCGTGTGGTGGGCACATTTGCATAAGGAACCTCACAGCCATAAGGCGCTGAACGAGGTTCTTTATGACGAGTTCGAAAACTTGGCGGAGGCACGTGCAGAGATGGACCTGCGCCTGATCGACTATGTCGACGCGCTCTCGGACAGCGATGCCGACGAACCGATCGATTTCACGCTATTGAGCGGCGCCAAGGGCCGCATGAACCGACGCATGATTCTGATGCATATGTTTAATCACAATACTTATCATCGAGGTTTCGTGGTGGAGACCTTCTGTCAGATCCCTGCCGCGCTGCCGCTGATCGATCTCCCGGTCTTCATGCGCGGGGCGGGTGGCATGCGCAATATGCCGCCGCATTTGGTCGCCGCGAATAGTTTTTGAGGCCGCTAACCGAGGAGAATATATGCAGGGCGGATTTTCGCCTGGTGTCGTGGTGGCGGTGAGCCTCAGCGCGGTGCACGAATTCAGCAAGCCGGTGCAGAAGAGCATTCGGCTGCTCCTCGGATTGGGGGTCGAGGGCGACGCTCACCTGGGCGTGACCGTGCAGCACCGTTCGCGCGTGGCCAAGGACCCAACCCGGCCGAATCTCCGCCAGGTGCACCTGATTCACGAAGAACTGCATGACGAGCTCCGTGCCGGTGGCTTTCAGGTCATGCCCGGGGCGATTGGCGAGAACATCACCACGAGCGGCATCGACCTGCTCGCGCTACCACGCGGAGCGCGGCTACACATTGGTGATGCCGCAGTCGTAGGTGTGACTGGCCTTCGTGACCCTTGCAGGCAGTTAAACGACCACCAGCCTGGCCTGATGGCGGCGGTTCTGGGCCACGACGAGCAAGGCAACCTAGTCCGCAAGGCCGGTATCATGGGTATCGTCCTGGCTGCCGGCGAAGTCCAAGCTGGCGACTCGATCCGTGTCGAGTTGCTGCCGGGGCATAATCAGCGCCTAGAGCCAGTCTGAACGTCGCCCGGCGGTCGGTAGGTCTTGAGACGCTACCCGACGATGGGGATCGCGCCCACACCAGCAAGTGTACGCAGTAAGTTTGTTAAACGTCTGCAACGGTTTGATCCGATATTTCCTAGATGACGACTGGATCCAGGTGAATGATCGTAGTTTGCTGGCGTACCCGGAAACAATAGTGGGGCAACGTGGGGTCTTGGTTTTCATCGCCAATAGATTTGAATGCAAACGCGGTGACAGCGGATCACGGCTGTTGTGAACCTAACCAAGGGGGCCAAGGCAAAGCTGACGATTGCGAAATATTATCTCATTACAACGCCGTGTACTTTAACGACCGTTAGCTCGGAGGGCCTCCTATGATCACTGTTATTTTTGAAATCTGGCCGGCTCAGGGCCGTAAGGACGATTATCTCAAAATCGCAGCGGCGTTGCGTGCCGATCTCGATCGCATCGAGGGATTCATTTCGATTGAGCGTTTCCAAAGTCTGTCAGATCCGGAAAAGCTGTTATCGCTTTCGTTTTGGCGGGATGAGGCGGCCGTAAAGAACTGGCGAAACCATTCCAAACACCGCGAGAGCCAGACAAAAGGGCGCGGTGGTATTTTTTCCGACTACCGACTGCGGGTGGCCACAGTAATGCGTGATTACGGCCTGACCGAGCGCACTGATGTACCCAACGATTCACGCGAGATTCATGACGCGCAACATTCTGTTTGAGTGCGTCACCGAGATGAACGTGAGCGTTAAGTTTTTTTCTGCGCTTGATGCGAATTAGCTCAGTGCCGCACCACGCGCATCCGTTGTCCGATCAGAACCGTTGCTACAACGGCAGCAGCAAATAAAATTGTTTCAACATTTATAGGCTCGCCGTTTACCGGCAGTGCGAGCGCCACAATCACGAACGGCTGCAACAGCATAATCTGCCCGACACGCGCAATGCCGCCGATCGCCAGCGCCGCGTTGAATACGAAGAATGCCGTGTATTGACTTACGAACCCGACATAGCCAAGGCCGGCCCAGGATGAAATCGACACACTCGCGATATTGGCCGGCCAGAGCGCAAACGTCGCCAGCGTGGCGAGCGGAAGGAAGATCACGACTTGCCAAGATATAACCTCCCATCCAGGCATCCGTGCTGCGAGGCGGCCCGAAAACGTGTATCCGAGCGCGCCGGAGGCAACCGTCCCGAGCAGAAATAAATCACTGGCGGAAAATGTCTCACCTCCGCTTCGGCGAAGCATGAAGGTCAAGACGATAATCGCGCCAATCGCGCTCGCCAGCCAAAATCCGAGGCTCGGCCTCTCGTGGGCAAAGACCGCGGCCGCGGCCGCGGTTGCGAGCGGCAGAATACCGAGCACGACGCCACCATGAGCGGCGGGCACCGTCANNGCGCGGCGCGCGCGACAGTCAGAAACCATGGGTCGAACCCGAATACCGCGAGCCGCGTCGCCGGCAGTGTGCCGGCGAACAGACACATGCCGAGAAAGCCGAGCAATAATCCAAGCTTTTTGCCGGAAGTGGTCATGGGCAGGTAGCGCTAGAGCGGCGGAAGTGGCGACACGCCGATGACCGGCTGATGCAACGCGAGAAGTCCGGCATAAAGACCGACCGCGGCGATTAGGCGAAACAAATTGTTTTTGCTTAATGACGGCCGCCGCCTTCTGCCCACGAGGGCGGCGAGCGGAACTTGGGAGGTGCGGTGCGACAAACGACGCCAATTGGCGGCACCGAGAGCGCGCTGATTGCGCGCATCGATAGCCCGCATACCCACAATGCTGAATGCGCTGAACAAGCCGAAAAGCAGGACATGAGCGAGGTCGCCATTTGGCACTATATGTGCAATTGCCCAAAGAGCGGCCGCCCATAGCACCGGGTGTCGTGTGACGCCAGCGATGCCCGGATGGTCTGGATCAAAGCTCTCATCATTGCGAGATGCGATCGATAGCGGATTTGGTACGGCCATGCCGAACGCCAGCAGCAAACAAACGAAGGGCATAGCGACATTTGGAATCCACAACTGCCAAGGAGCGAATGGCCACAAGGGTAGGTAGGGCGCGCGGCCAACCGCCACGATGAGCCAGACGAAAAGAAAAATCGACAGTACCGAGTAAGCCGCCAAATAAAGTGCTTTCCCGATATGACGGATAAGCCATTCTCGAATGGTGGGACGGACGGGAATGATATGGCTCAAAAAGAACAGGGCAAATACAAAAATTAGTTCATTCCAACCCATCAACAATTCAGTCATGCCGGTGATATCCCGTCCATCCTGGCGCACGTGCGGTATGTCATTTGCCTAGTGCTGAAAATATATTCTCAAAAGGTTGAGTTGGAGGAAGATGAGGACAAGAATCGTGTTTCCGGCCCAGGCCACCGTCAGGAAGCGCGCCAGCGTACTCCAAAGTTTTTCGTTGGTGTTGCTTGCGCATCGCCATACCGAGACGAGGATCCAGGCTGTGTAGGCGGCGAAGCAAGGCAGAAGAACCTGCCGCAGCGCCATGCGACCATCATAAAACGCGACAATATAGAGGGCGACAATCGTGACGCTGGTGGCAACCCCATAGACCCAGAACACTTTCCAGAGCGGCTCCTCGCCGTGCCACGCCCGAATCTCCGCGGTGAAAAATTTGGCCGCGAATTTCGCAATCCTCGATCTGTCCATTTTCCCACGCAACATGGCTGCTGAAGGCTCCGATCTAATTACGGGGCGGTTGCGAACTTGTCCTCCAAGTATTCGAGCGAGCATGCGTAATATAACTATGCCCGCCGGATGGATCGCGAGGTTTGTGCTGCTGCGGTCCTGCCGTTTGGATTAAAGGATAATAATTTCCGGAGCGACGCACGCGGACGGACAAGGTCCAATAAGGTGTGCCCGTCAAGCGCCGAAAGGAAAGCGTCGCGCGCTTCCGAAAGCACACCGCGCAGCGCGCAGCTCGAAAAAATCGTGCACGATGCATCAACTGGAGCAAAGCAGGGTACCAGCGCCATGTCGGGTTCGGTGCGTCGCACCACCTCGCCGATGACGATGTCCTGCGGCTGCCGCGCAAGGCGCAGGCCGCCGCCCTTGCCGCGCACTGTCTCCACGTATCCCGCAATACCAAGTTGATGCGCCACCTTCATCAGGTGGTTTTTCGAGATTCCATAAGCCTTGGCGATCTCCGCGATGGTGGCGAGCCCATCGCCCTTTAGCGCGAGGAACATGAGCACGCGCAACGAGAAGTCCGTATAGACCGTTAGGCGCATTTTGCGTCTCCCTCCGCTGCATGGCTGACACCGCACCAGAACATGTATTTACCATATTGCTTATAAGAGGCAAATATAATAAGTATGCAACTTATACCTTACGAGGCGTGTTGTGACCTACGTCGTCACCGAAAACTGCATCAAGTGCAAGTATATGGACTGCGTGGAGGTCTGCCCGGTCGACTGCTTCTATGCCGGCGAGAACATGCTCGTCATTCATCCCGACGAATGCATCGATTGTGGTGTGTGCGAGCCTGAATGCCCGGCCGAAGCGATCAAACCGGACACCGAGCCTGGAATGGAAGAGTGGGAGAAGCTCAATCGCGAGTATGCCGCCAAGTGGCCGAATATTACAGTGAGGGACATGCCTCCCGCCGATGCGAAAGAATGGGATGGTGTGCCGGGAAAGCTCAGCCGCTTCAGTCCGGCGCCGCACGACGAGGCGGCGACGGAAAAAATGGCCGAATGCACGAGTGAGGCCGTCAAATGAACGATGACATCCTGGCCGCGTTGAAGACGGTCATCGATCCCGAACTCGGGATCAATATCGTCGATCTGGGGCTCGTCTATCACGCCGCTCGCACAGCGAATGGAATCGATATTGAACTGACGATGACCACGCCCGCCTGTCCGCTCGGTGAGATGATGACTGAGGAAATCAAACTAGTGCTGCGCGATCGCTTCCCCGAGCTACCGGACCTGCGGATCGAAATAGTCTGGGATCCGCCGTGGTCCCCCGAACTGATGAGCGAGGAGTCGCGACGGCAGCTCGGTATGTTTTAAGTGGGAACGCATTCGCACCCCACAGACCAAACAGCCTTCCGGCTGTGCATAGAGGAGGTAACCTAATGAGCAGCGTACAAGACTCATCCGGCTCGGTCGTCGATGTCCGTACGATCGTCCCGCGTGAGCGGCATCCCCTGATATTCAACACATTCCACGAACTCGCGCCCGGGCAGGATTTCGTCCTGGTCAACGACCACGATCCGAAGCCGCTCTATTATCAGTTCAAGGCCGAGTACGACGGCACCTTCACNNCGGTCCGCGCGGCGGCGCCATCCGAAAAATGGCGTCGGCTGCGCTTGATCCCACTCGCGGCCGGCGCGGGCGCGCTCCTCGTCGGCCTGTGGGTTGGCCTTGCACGGCTCGGATTGGCGTTACCGGGCGGCATGCCCGCCCTGGCCGAGTTCCACAGCGCCCTGATGATCAGCGGTTTTCTCGGAACCGTGATCAGTCTCGAACGCGCGGTGGCGATCGGGCGGTGGTGGGCCTATACGGCGCCCGTCCTATCCGCTATCGGTGCGGTCGCGCTCATCGTCGGTGCGCCGGCATTCGCCAGTGGAGCCTTTCTGCTCGCCGGCATCGGCCTAACCTTCAATTCGGGCACCGTCGTCGNNGGATCAAAGGCGCCCCAGCGGCAGACGTCGCCGGATGGTGGCTTGCATTCCTCGTTCTCACCATCGCCGCCGAGCGTCTGGAACTCAGCCGTTTGCTGTCGCCGCCGCGCTCGAGCCAGCTGACATTCACAGTCGCAATTGCGCTGATCATCATCGGGGTGGCGCGCGGAGAATTGGCCGGCGAAACGGCGCCATTCAGTGGCGTCGGTCTGCTGGCGGTAACGGTGTGGCTTGTCAGGCATGACATTGCGCTGCGCACGATCCGCTTCTCCGGACAAGCACGATTCTCGGCGGCTTGCCTCCTCGCGGGATATTTTTGGCTCGGACTTGCTGGGCTTGTGCTTCTCGTTATTCCACCCGGCGCAACCGTCTTTTCCTATGATGCCGCTGTCCATGCCATTGCGATCGGCTTCGTGTTGTCGATGATATTCGGGCACGCCCCCATCATTTTGCCTGCAGTCACAGGTTTGCGAGTCCGATACAGTGCGGCGGCTTATGTGCCGCTAGCCCTTCTGCATCTTTCGGTGGTATTGCGCATCGCAGCCGATCTGTTCGAGCGCGTTGAAATGCGCACGATCAGTGGACCTGTGACGATCGTCGCGTTCGCAGGCTACGCGGCCAGCCTCATGATTGCGTCGCGAAAGAAATGACTCGACTTTAAACCAGGCCGCCCACGCCGCGTTGAAAACATCCGAGGGCGCGACAGGCTGATGCAGCAATCACGACCCACACGACGCTACGAATGATCATCGCACCGACAGTTCTCATCTCGAATGCGCCACCGAGAAAAATATGGGTGCCTAACGTGATAAACACGACCATTGTCGCGACGGCTATTGCTGCCGACAGTTGCGCTGCCCAACGCTTCCACAAGAACAACCCGAAACCCGCGATCACGTAAGCAAAGCCGGCAACGAAATTGAACCAAAGAACGAAGGGAACAATATTACCGGCAGCGGCTCGTTGTTCCGCACCGCCAAACAGGGTCTTCCCGCCAACGATAATGGTGACAATACCGAATGCGACAGCGATCAGCGCTACTGCGATGGCCCAGCGCGGGCGGAGGGGCATCGGCTCAACCATGGGCTGCCCCTTCCTTGCTGCAGGAAGTGCTGTTAATTTCGCACTTGTTTAAGCAACGCGAGGCAAGTGCGCGCGGATATGGTGCTGAGTTGGACGTATTGATCGGCATGATTTTCAACGTTGGTCGTTGAGAGGCAGAGTTATGGCATCGAGCCCCACGTCCAGCGATCTTGATGTAGTTCGTCGTATCAATGTCTTCCGTGGGGTAAAGCCACTCGATTATGAGCGACTCATCGCACCTGCGGTCGCTCATACTTTTAAATCCGGTGATACCATTTTTCGACAAGGCGATCCTGCCGCGTCGTTTTTCATTGTGGTCGACGGTTGGATCAAACTCTATCACATCACCGCTTCGGGCAAGGAGGCGGTCATTTATGTGTTCACCAAGGGCGAGAGCATCGCCCAAGCCGTCGCATTTACCGGCCAAGCCTACCCGGCGGCAGCCGAGGCGGTAAGCGACGCCCGCGTCGTGCGCATTCCCGCCGCTCATATCATCAAGTGCATTCGCGATACGCCCGACGTCGCGATTGCCATGATTGCATCAACGTCGCTGCACCTGCACCATCTTCTTGAGCAAGTCGCGCAGCTCAAGGTGCAGTCCGCTGTGCAGCGACTCGCGGAATTTCTTGTCTCGTTGTGTCCTTCCGGCAAGGTGCCATGCACGATTGCGTTACCTTACGAAAAAATATTGATCGCTGGTCGTCTGGGCATAAAGCCTGAATCGTTGTCGCGCGCCTTCGCGACGCTAAAAAGATCAGGCATCGAAGTTCACGACTTGCGAGTGATCGTGCACGATGTCAACGTATTGCGCCGGGTCGCGACAGGAAATCGCCGCGCGCGGCGCGATTTTTAACGGCTGTTGGTTAGAACCGGTCACGCGACATACGGTTTGCCAGAGCTTCCCGTTTAGCGAAGAAGTGATTTTATTTTTGGCAATACCGCTTCTTGCCATTGGGCGAGGCCGAAGCTCTGCATCACGAGTTGATCATCGGCGATGACGAGCCAAAGAGGCACGCCAGCTTCCTGACTGATGGCTTTGCGATATACACGTAAGTCCTCGGGCCAATTCTCGTCTTTTAATACGTCGAAAAGTGAGGGTGATTTCACTTCGCGATAGGCCAAACGACGAAATTCAGTGGAATCGTGGAACGCGGTTCCTTGGTTGCGCTGCCAAATATCGCAGGGCGCGCAATTCTCGGCGCCGACATAGACGAGCGTCACGTGCTTTTGTAATTTTACCGAAGGCGGACTGATCAGCTTCATTATTCCTAGGGTAACGACGGTAACAAATATAACGCCGCCTACGATAACGCTTACTCGCCCTACCGACAGTCTCGTCAACATCTGATACGGCCACCGCCAGCTTGGGTACACAGAATTGTGCAGCATAATTATTAATGCTCCTTCCGCCAAATGACAATATCGCGAGCAGCTACTGGACGTCTCAACGTGGGAAGTTCATCGCGCGCGAGCTGGGCCTGGAACGCATTACCTAGCGCGATATGTCGATCCATCCATCCTAACCTCAATTTCGGGGCATCTGCCCAAGGACAAACAGGGAGCGCCGAAATCGATTCCGAAGTATCAGCATAGGCCGCCGCAGAGATCGTAGTCACTAATACGTCGACTCTATCTTGATGACGCGAGAGTGCCGATTTTGGATCCTCATTAAAGGTAGCCTCAGCGTCGAAATCGACCCCAATCTCACGCGCCGTCCAGAGCATCACGGTGTCGAGTAGTCGGCGATCCTCAGACCCACGCAATCGCCTACTAGGGCGTGTACTCATAAATCAAGATTGGCGAGCAGCGGCTGGTTTTAGCGCGCTTACGACATCAGGGGACCTCGAATAATTGCCGTGGCAGGCAATCGCGGGCATCTTTGGGGTGAACAGCACAGAATCGAAACGAGAACAAAGCGGAATCATTCGCGGGTAAATTCGGAGTACCTGATGCTTGGAGGCAATTATTCGAGGTCCCCATCATTCTAAAACGATATTACCCGGCCGCCGCGTAATTCTGCTGAGCGATCGTTTGACGACCGACCAGTTCGGCATAGTCCGCAATCGGTAACGGCCGCCCGGTCAGATAGCCCTGTACCTCGTCGCAGCCTTCCTGCACGAGGAACTTATGTTGGGCTTCGGTCTCGACCCCTTCGGCCAGCATCAATAGGTCAAGGCTTTTGCCGAGACCAATGGCTGCACGCACGATTGCCCTGGAATGGTAATCGGTTTCCAAGTCGCTAATAAAAATACGATCAATCTTGATCTTGTCGTAGCGGAAGGCTTGCAGATACGACAATGACGAATATCCGCTGCCAAAATCGTCCATTGCTATCTTCACGCCAAGCGACTTGAGCCGATTGAGGATCGATATCGCGCGCGAAAAGTCGTTGATCAATACCCCCTCGGTGATTTCGAGTTCGAGGCGGCCGGGCGCAAGTCCCGTTTCGAGCAGGATCGAATGGACGAGATTTGGCAGGTCGCCATGTCGAAACTGCATCGGAGAGATGTTGACCGCAATGGTGAGCGGCTGCGGCCAAGATGCAGCTTCGCGACAGGCCTCACGCAGTACCCATTCACCAATTGTCAGGATGAGACTGCTCTCCTCGGCAACGGGGATAAACGTCCCGGGGGAGACCATGCCGCGTTTTGGACATTGCCAGCGGGCCAGTGCCTCGAACCCGACGGTTTCGCCGGTCATTCGTACTTGAGGCTGGTAGTGCAACAGCAGTTCGCCACGATCGATGGCTGATAGCAAATCCTCCTGCAGTTCGCGCCGCTCACACAGACGAACGCTCATTTCGGGCTCGAAGAACATCGCCGCCCCAAGCGTTTCGGCCTTGGCGCGATAAAGCGCGGCATCCGCGTTGATCATCAGCGTCTTGGCATCGAGGCCATCGGCCGGATAGACCGCCACTCCGATGCTCATGCCTAACTTAATACGGTGACCTTCAGCCTCAATGTCGTGCACAAGGGTCGCGAGCAGGCGATCGGTGAGTGTCGCTGCGGCCTCTGGCTGCACGCCGTCCGCCATAATGACCATGAACTCGTCGCCGCCGATACGCGCAAGGAATGCCCCTTCGGCTGCCGCTTGCAGACGATGGGCAACTTCACGCAGCACTGCATCGCCGATCAAATGTCCGTAGGTGTCATTGGCCTCTTTGAAACGATCAAGGTCGATGCTCAGAACGGCGAACTGTTCGCCACTCGCCGCTGCACGGTTGAGCGTGGAATTTATGGTTTCGGCGAAGGTTACCCGGTTGGGCAGGTCGGTCAGCGCGTCATAATGCGCCATGTGCACGATGCGTGCGTCCTTTAGCCTCTTCTCGGTCACATCATTGACAACGGTCAGCAGATATTCAGGCTTGTCATTTTCGTCCCGAATGATCGTCTTTTTTGCAATTACCAAACGGGTACCATTGTGGGCCGTAACGAGGGGATGCTCACTCGTGTCCACCACTTGGTCGGACTGCAACGCCTCATTGTCGGTTTGCACTACTAAATCGGCAAGTTCCTTCGGAAGGACTTGGTGTGCAGTTTTTCCGAGCAATTGAATGCGAGCATTGCCTGTAAGCTCTTCGTAGGCTCGATTGAACAATGTATATTTACTGTCATGTGCGTCCGCTTCCAGTCCTGTTACGTCCTTCACGATAATGGGGAGAGGGATATTCTCGATCACCGTATCGATAAATTTCTTTGTGCGACAAAGCTCGTCTTCGGATCGCTTGCGGTTAGTAATGTTGATTCGGATGGCCATATGGCCGTTCAGTTTTCCGTCCGAGTCGAATTGCGGAATGATTGTGGTGTCAAGCCAGTATAGCGAGCCATCCTTTGCTTTGTTGCATATCTCACCGTGCCAGACTTGGCCGCTGTAAATCTGGCGATATATGTCGCGGAAAAATGCCTCGGAATGAAAGCCGGAATTCAATATGCGGTGATTTTTACCGAGTAGTTCGTCTCGGGCATAGCCGGTGATCTCGCAGAAATTATCGTTGACGTAGCTGATGTTCCCCTTCACATCGGTGAAGGCGACGACGACCGCTTGATCGATCGCATATTGCCTTTCGATCAGCTTTTGGCTTGTCTGCGCCAGTGCCTTCTCAATTTTCTTGCGCTCCGTGATGTCCTCGTGCGTCGCCACCCAGCCGCCGCCCGCTATCGGCTCGCACACGACGGAGACAATGCGTCCGTCGCCTATTTCCAACTCTCTGCTTTCGGTCTTTCCTTGAGCAATCGTGGCCATAAAGTCGCTAATATATTGCCCTGGGTTGCCGGAAAAGGTTCCATTCGCAAGGCGGCATTTGAAAATGTCGAGCATCGTACAGCCTGGCGTTGTCAATTCCGGCGGTAGTTTCATCATTTTCTGGTAGCGATCATTGCAAATGATGAGCCGCGCCGACGAATCGAACATCACCAGACCCTGCGACATGTTGCTGAGGGCCGTATTCAGTTGAAAGTGTTGCTCACGGAGATTTCTTCCAACCAGCCATATACTTAAGACAACGACACCACCGATCATGAGCCCTATCATTAGGGCCGCACCGGTCATGGTGATGGCCATGCGTCTCCAATTGGCAAGAGCGGCCGAGACGTCGATGCCAACCGATATAATAAGTGGAAAATGGGCCAGACGTTGAGCGGCCAGTAGGCGTTCCTTGCCGTCCATATTCCCAACAAACCGGATCGTTCCACGCTCGCGCTCGCCAAGCGCGTCGATAGCACCTCTAAAAACTTGCCCGATGATCGGCTCAATCCGTGGATAGCGTGCCAGCAGGGTGCCATCATTACGGAAAAAGGAAACTGAGCTTCCCTCTCCAGGCATAATGGATTTGAAAAGATTTTCGAAATACTGCAACTCCACAATGCCCAACACCGCGCCCAAGAACTCGCCGTTCGGGCCGGTAATCTTGCGGGCGATAGGGACGACCCAGTTTTCGATAGCAGGACCTCGCAAAGGCTTGCCCAAAAAAGAAGTCAGCTGTGGGTCAGACTTGAATACTGCGGAGGAGTCTTGATCGGGAACTTTTACGCTCGGGATCGGCCAAGAGCGGGAGAAGTTGATCAGTTCGCCTTGGGGATTAACCAGCACAATTGCGCTGATATGTGACAATGCGCTGATTTTATCTTTGAGACGGCGATGG
Source organism: Hyphomicrobiales bacterium (assembly GCA_003133345.1). GTDB lineage: Bacteria > Pseudomonadota > Alphaproteobacteria > Rhizobiales > Xanthobacteraceae > Pseudolabrys. The sequence continues at coordinate 44,068 of PKXB01000176.1, forward strand.
GTGTCATAGCCAGACATCTGCCGTTCAAAGTCTTCTGCCGACTTAATGCCGAGACTTTGCATCCGCTCGATCACGCCCCTCTGGATAAGCTCGATCGACTGAAAGCTATGATCGATCTGCTCGGCGAGTACCAACGCAAGGCTCTCTAGCCTGCGCTCGTTTTCGACGAGCTCATGGTTGTAGAGATTTAAAAGTAGGCCCGCCGTCGCCGCAATGACGGTACCGATCAGCAATATCCCGCAGACGATAATCAATCGGACCGGACGAGAGCGCCACGCCGTCTGTAAGGGCGTTGAATTATCCGCGACCTGTGCGGGCTCCTCGGATGCGGTTGGCATCTGGTGGCTTTCAATAACATCAAGTCGGGCAGCTAAATCGCCCATCCGACGAAGATGCACTACTGACAATAAAACACNNTTTGGAAACATCCATATTGTTTTCTTAACAAGAATCCATTTATCAACTCACCTTTTTCAGATTGCGGTATCGTTAACGACTTCCAACGCGATGGATTGCCGATGACCGCTGTTGTTTTTGAAGCTTGGCTTGTCCGTGGTCCATCGCCACGTAATGCCACCAGCCGCCGCGCCTTTAATATCAGCGATAAAACGGGTCAGCGGCGAGAGCCGCCGCCATGT
>PKXB01000015.1 GCA_003133345.1 Hyphomicrobiales bacterium
CTTCATCACCATTATGTGCGGGTTTAGGTATTCGGTACACACAGCGGGATTTCCATCGCCAAAATGCAGCGAAGCCTTTGCGATGCCAACGCACGATCGTCTCAGGCCTTAAAATCGTTATGGCGTCAAGGATGCGCGGAAAGCCACGATAGAGCCATACGAACAGAGCGCGATCGATCCAGGTCAAACATAGCCGACGTGGCGTACGCTGCTGCAGGACGTTGAGTTGATGCCGCAGCACCAGGACTTCGGCTTCAAGCCGTCGTCGCGACTTGAAACAGTCGCACAGCACGCGGACGAAAAGGAAGGCAATAGCGAACATCCAGCAATCATGTTCTGATTCGCCGGCGATCGCGAATCAAATGGATGGAGTTTTCGGAACCGACAGGGGTCACAGACCGACAAGAAACGCATGAGATGGCCTAGCGGACACACGACTTGCCGCCGCCAATTTGACGATCAAATCCCGGATAAGCGTTGATTGAGCATTCTATCCGGGAGGCTTGCCTTGCACCCGCTTCGCAGCCGCTGTCTCGGGCATTCCCGGTGCGCCAGCAACACGTACCTGGTCGCCTGATGCGATCCCGTCCGGCGGGTCCGCGATCACCAAATCGTCGGCGGAAAGGCCCGATGCGATCTCGACCTCCTTGCCCAGATCGCGTGAGATCGTCACCACCTTGAGCACGATGCGATCGTCAGCGCCGACCGTTGCGACGCGCAATCCGCTTTGATCGAAAATCAGCGCACTCGCCGGCACGTTGATGGCCGTCTCCGGTGGCGGCAGCGCGAGATGCACATTGGCGAAAGCACCGGTCATCAGTTCGCCGCTGGCGTTGTCGATGACCAGCAGCATCCGCGTCGTGCCGGAGCCGATATCGACTGACTGCGCGGAGGCCTCGACGGTCGCGGCAAAATTCCGTCCCGGATATTCTGGAACCGAGATCTGCGCCTTGGTGCCGACCTTGATGCTCGGCACGTAGCTTTGCGGAACATTGATATAGCCCCGCAATTTGGCGGTGTCAGAAACCACGAACAAAGCCGGCCCGCCGCCCGATCCGGCGTTGATCAGAGCGCCCACGTCGGTGGCGCGCGCCGTCACCAGCCCGTCGAACGGCGCCGTGATGCGCTTGTATTTCTCCAGCACCCGCAAGCGATCGAGATTGGCCTGCATTGACTTGAGCAAACCATGCTTGTTGGCGGCATCGGCTGTCCTCTGGTCGATATCCTGCCTCGACGCCGAACCTGACTGGATCAACGACTGCCCTCGCTCCAGCGTCGCCTTGGAGAGCGTGGCATTGGCCTGCGCGCTGCTGACATCAGCTTCGGCCTGCATGATCTGCTGGTCGAGATCGGGCGCATCGATTTCGGCGAGAAGCTGTCCGGCCTTCACCGGCGTGCCGATATCGACCTTCCACTCCTTGATATAGCCGCTGACGCGGGCAAACAGCTGCGCCTGCGAATAGGCTTCCAACCGGCCGGGAAGATCGATCGCCGACGCTCGGCCGCGGATATCGGGCTTTGCCACGGCCACTACCGGGAGCGCCTGACTTTCGGTCCATTCGCTCAAGCGGGCATCGGCCATTTTGCGCGTAGTGATGCCCTGCACCACGATGATGGCGGCGAGGGCGGCCACCGCAATCGCGGTGATGCGCAGCCCTCGACGCGACAAAACGGGTCGTGCCGGATCAGGCAACATGCGGCTCTCCGAGCGCTGGGGCGTGGGACTTGTTTTCGCGTCTGTGCACAAGACTAAAGACGACCGGCACGAACATCAATGTCGCAATCGTAGCAAATATCAGACCACCGACGACCGCGCGCCCCAGTGGGGCGTTTTGTTCGCCGCCCTCTCCGAGGCCGAGCGCCATCGGAGCCATGCCGATGATCATGGCCAGCGCCGTCATCAAAACCGGGCGGAAGCGCACAAACCCCGCCTCAATCGCGGCCTGCGCCGGATCGCCTAGCTCCGCCAGACGTTCGCGCGCGAAGCTGATGACCAGCACACTGTTGGCGGTGGCGACGCCCATACACATGATGGCGCCGGTGAGCGCAGGGACCGACAACGTCGTCCCCGTGGCAAACAACGTCCAGACGATGCCGGCGAGCGCTGCCGGCAGCGCGGTGACGATAACGAACGGATCGCCCCAGGACTGGAAATTGACCACGATCAGCAGATAGATCAGCACGATGGCGCCGAGCAGGCCGAACAGCAGTCCGCCAAAAGCACTGTTCATTGTTCTGACTTGCCCGAGCAGAACGACCTGCGCGCCTTTCGGCACGTTCTGCGCGCTCTCGTCCACGATCTTCTCCACGTCGGCTGCCACCGCGCCGAGATCGCGCCCTTGTGTGGTGCCGTAAATCTGGATCATCGACTGGATGTTGTATTGCGAGATCGAGGCGCTTCTGGCCACGCGGCTGACGTTGGCGATGGCGCCGAGCGTCTGCGATGGCGCGCCGGCCGCCGTAATCGGCAGGTTCTTCAGGGCGGCCAACGTGTCGACTTGGTATTGCGGGGTCTGCATCACGATCGGATAGGACACGCCGTTATCGGGATTGAGCCAAAAGGTCGGCGCGACCTGGCTGCTACCGGCTAGATTAATGACCAAACTGTTGGTCACATCGCGTTCGGTGACGCCGACATACTGGGCGCGCGTCCGGTCGACGTCGACATTAAAGCCCGGGCCACTCAAAGACTGTTGAATGCGTGCATCGACCAAGCCCGCGACATGCCGAAGCCGGCGCAACAGCTCTTGCGCGTAGGCATAATTCGCCGTGAGATCCGGGCCGCGAATCTGCAGGTCGATCGGAGCGGGGGCGCCGAAGTTCAAAATCTGACTGATGATGTCCGCCGGCAGGAACGAGAACGTCACCCCTGGAAAACGGTTCGGCAATTCCTCGCGCAAGGTTCGGACATAGTCGGCCGTCGGCCGTTGATCGTGCCTGAGCTTGATCTGGATGTCCCCGTCCTGCGTACCGATGGTGCCGGTGTTGTTGTAGGTCATGTTGATACCGCTGCCGGGCATCCCGATATTGTCGACCACCGTAGCGAGTTCGTGCGCCGGAATGATCTGCCGAATCGCCTTCTCGATGTCGGCGAATTGATTGGCGCTTTCCTCGACGCGAGTGCCGACCCGCGTGCGCGCGTGCACCAGAATCTGTCCGGCATCCACCGAGGGGAAGAAGTCGCGGCCCAAGAATGGCGTCAGCGCGAACGAGCAAATCACGAAGACCAGGAAACCGGCAATGAATATGGCGCGCCGACCGAGCGCCATCGTCAACAGTTCGCGATAGCCGAGACGAAAACGTTCGAAGCGGGCCTCAAAGCCGCGCTGAAAACGCACCAGCGGATTGCGCGAGGGCGCCAATGGGCCGTCCAGACCATGCAGGTCGGTATGGGAAGCATGCTTGCGCAGCAGATAGTTCGCCATCGTCGGCACCAGCGTGCGCGATAGGATGAAGGAACAGGCCATCGCCGACATCACCGCTTCGGCCATCGGCACGAACAGGAAGCGTGCCACGCCCTGCAGAAAGAACATCGGCACGAACACGATGCAGATGCACAGCAGCGACACGAAAGCCGGCGTCACGATCTGCGCGGCGCCGTCCATGATGGCGGGTTCGACTTCCTTGCCCTGCTCGAGATGCCAATTGATGTTCTCGATCGTCACGGTGGCGTCGTCGACCAGAATGCCGACCGCCAGCGCAAGCCCGCCCAGCGTCATGATGTTGAGCGTTTCGCCGAGAGCGGCGAGCGTAGCGATCGAGCCCAGCACGGAGAGCGGGATCGAGGTCGCGATGATGACGGTCGAGCGCCAGCTGCCGAGGAAGAGCAGTATCATGAGGCTAGTGAGCGCGGCCGCGATGACGCCTTCGTGGATGACGCTGCTGACTGCGGCGCTGACAAACACCGACTGATCGCCGATTTCCAAGATATTGAGATTGCTCGGCAGGCCGGACTTGATGTCCGCGACCTTTTGCTTGATGCCGGCGATGATGTCGAGCGTCGACACTGAGCCGTTCTTGAGCACCTGCATCAGCACCGAACGGTTGCCCTCGACATGCACGATGTTGGTTTGCGGCGGATTGCCGTCGCGGACATGGGCGACGTCGCGGATATAGACCATCGCGCCGCCGACGCTTTTGATCGGCAAGTCGCCTAGTTCCGCGATCACCGAGGGCGCGTTGTTGAGCTGGATCGTGTATTCCGAATTGCCAATCTTCTGGGTGCCGACCGGCGTGATCAGATTCTGGTTCGACAGCGCGTTGGCGATGTCCTGGCCGGACAGGCCGCGCGCCTGCATTGCTTCCGAATCGAGGTCGATCTGCACCTGACGCAGCTTGCCGCCATAGGGCAGCGGAATGGCGGCGCCCGGTACGGTGACCAGCGGCGTGCGCACGATATTGAGGCCGAGGTCGGCGAGCGCCTGTTCCGACAGGCCGGAGCCCGACAAAGCGAGCTGGATGATCGGAACGGTCGAGGCGTTATAATTCAGGATGAGTGGCGGCGTGGCGCCGGGCGGCAGTTGCTTGAGCTGCGTCTGTGAAACGGCAGTGATCTGCGCGTTGGCGATGCGAATATCGACGTTCGGCTGGAAGAATACTTTGATGATGCCGAGACCGTTGTATGAAGTGGCCTCGATATGTTCGATGTCGTTGACGGTCGTGGTCAGTCCACGCTGGGCCTGGGTCGTAATGCGGCCGGCCATCAGATCCGGCTGCAGGCCGGTGTACTGCCAGATGATGGCGATCACCGGGATTCTGATATCCGGAAAGATATCGACGGGCGTGCGCAGGGCAGCGAGCGGACCGACGATGAGGATGACCAGGGCGAGGACGACGAAGGTATAGGGGCGCCGCAGGGCGATGCGGACGATGGCAATCATGCGGTAGGGGCTCCCTCGGTCTTCATCGGCGCCTGTCCTAGCACAGCCGCAAGTCGACGAGAACGACGCGTTGCGTTGCACAAAATGGTGTGAAACGGCGAGCCATTCGCCCTGTCCCTGCTCAAAATTCCTAAATTTAAAGAAATCCTTGAGTTTTCTTCAGCATTTAGAGTTTTGAGCAGGGACAATATTTTTGGATTTTTCTGTCGAAATGGAACTCATCCAGTGGACGTCTCGCCGCTGCGAATCTTCAGTGGATGTGCTGAATCGGCAACAGCCAATACGCCTGAGGCGGGCTATGGTATAGCCGAGATGGTTGATCAATTGACCATCGGATCTGTCGCCCAGCATTTGCAATCATTGCAAACGGGTGTAGCGGTTCGGTCATTGCAACAGGACTTAATTTGGGGTGGCTCCATGAAGAAACTTGCGATCGCTATCACGGGTGTTGCCGCGCTGACCGGCTCAGCCATTGCCGCTGACATGCTGGTGAAGGCGCCGCTTGCGCCTGTGGTTCGGGCCGTGAGCTGGACCGGGTGCTATGTCGGCGCCGGCGGCGGCTATGGTATGTGGAATCAGGATAACCAGACCATTCTAACCGGGTCCGGGAGTGCGATCGATCAGCAGCATACCGATGGCGGCCGCGGCTGGTTCGGCACCGGTCAGGTCGGCTGTGACTACCAGTTCGCTCCGAAATGGGTGGTCGGCGCGTTCGGCGATTTCGACGTCAGCGATATCAAGGGCACCATGACCTTACCAGGTATCCCCTATCAGGGAGATGAGAAGGAGCGCTGGTCATGGGCGGTCGGTGCCCGTGCTGGCTACCTGCCGTGGGACACTCTCCTGCTCTTCGTGTCGGGAGGTTTTACGGAGGCGCGTTTCGGCGCGGTCAATTTTGTCGATACTGGCGGCGTTTCGACCGGCATCAGCACTCAGGAGGCTACGTATAACGGCTGGTTCTTGGGCAGCGGTTACGAATACAAGCTCGATTGGATGCCGGGTCTGTTCTGGAAGACTGAGTATCGCTTTGCGGACTACGGTAGCCAGACTAATCCTACTGTATTTACCTTTAATGGCAGCCCGTTTATCTATTCGGTGGAATCCCACAAGTACGTTCAGACCATCCGATCCGAGTTGGTCTACCGCTTCAACATTCACTGATGTGACGGTTGAATCGTCAGACATCTGATAGATCGAAGCGTTTGAGGCCTCGGCTTAAATGCCGAGGCCTCTTATGCTTTAGGTCCTAAAGCGTTGAACCAGTGAGCAGCGAAAAGAAAGCCCCGAGGTTTCCTCGGAGCTTTCCTGTTTGAGGCGCGCGTTCATGTCGTGTCGCCATTATGTCTGCTTCTCTAATCGGCC
>PKXB01000027.1:0-764 GCA_003133345.1 Hyphomicrobiales bacterium
GGTGAAATCATCCTGATCTTCCCGAGCGGCACGCGAAGCGAGGAAAATATCGCCTTCAAGCGCGGCGCCGCGACTATCGCACTTCATGCCCGAGTTCCACTTGTGCCCGCCTACTTTCAAGGCCCGAAGCAGATGCAAGTCGCGCATCTCCTGCATCGACCTCCTATCCGGGTGACATTCGGGTCACCGATCCCAACAGCGGATCTGCCGTTTGGGAAGGGAACGACGATTGACCTCACGCGCCAGCTTCAAGTAGCAATCGGCGAATTACGATCGATCGCGGACTCTAGGTTGCGCGCCGCCTAGCCTTATGTGCTCTCCCTCCGGCCGGAGAGCGTGGCATGAGTTGGCGAGCTTGGGCCGTCTATGACCGTGAAGCCGAAGAGTGTCACCGGGCCTTGCCATTGCGCGAGCAATATAACTGGCGCGGCCTTATACTCTTCGTGTTGATAGTCGCGCTTGCGGGCGCGTACCTTTGGGCCGTGCACTTCTATTAGAGATTGCGTATCCGCATGACGTGTACGGCGTTGCCGATCACGTCGGCGGGTCGCTTCTCGCCTTTGGGGCCTCGGGGCATGGGAACTAAAATTCGAGGACGGTATTGACCGCCTCAAATACCTCTTCGGCCGTGCCGCTAATTTTACCGTCCGCCCAAGCCTGAAAAACGCTTGCATAGGCACGCTTGTCTGCGTCCGGGTCCTCAGCCGAACTGGTCTCGTCATTGTCCCCATCGTGAATGATGGCTTTCACTTCGATAGCAATCG
>PKXB01000027.1:805-3122 GCA_003133345.1 Hyphomicrobiales bacterium
CGGCTAATGCGCGGTCAGCTCGATCGAGGTGCGTGACTCGCCGCCGCAGGAATCGCACGACCAATGATGGCGAATCTCGCCGCCATCGACGAATTCGGACACTTCGGGAGCCAGCAGCCGGTCGCCGCAATAGGGACAGGCGGGCGTCGCCAAATCGCTTTGGAGCTGCATGGTCGCGTCATCCTCGGATCGTCCCTTACCCTCCGGCGTCTTTGCCAACTGCAGCGCCAAGCAGGGGAGGCTGTCCCTACTCAAAACTCCGAAAGCCAAAGAAATCATGGAGTTTCTCTGGCATTTAGAGTTTTGAGTAGGGACAGTTGGTGCAACCATCTGCTGCCGACAGCGGCTACGAATTTCGTCGGTCATCGACAGGCTTGTCTCGGAACGCCCCGCAAGATACGCAGACTCCCGGGCCAACATGATGGATAAACTTTCCAATCTGCCGTCGGCTATTGCAGACATTGTTCGCAATGAAGATTCCGTCGTTCTAGGCGCTTGTTTGGAAGGGAACATTCCATTTTGCGCCACCTATGAGCTGATCCGTCAGGGCAAGCGTAATCTTACCATGATCGCGCCGATTTCCGATGCGTCGACCGACATGCTGATCGGCGCTGGTTGTGTGGCAGGGCTAACCGGGGCCTGGGTCGGCAATGTCTCGGGTGGACTGGGACACAATTACCGGCGCGCAGCAGAGAAGAGTATGCCTCACCCAATCCGCATTCATGACTACTCCAACTTTACCTTGGCTGCGGCACTAATGGCGGGAGCTTATGGTATTCCGTACATGCCGGTGCGCTCAATCCTGGGCTCGGACATTCTTGCGTCCAACCCGGAGTTCAAGCAGACGACCAATCCATTCACTGCCGAACATGAGCCGGTCGTGCTGGTGCCACCGCTCAAAGCCGACGTCGCTATCCTACCGGTACAGCGATCCGACCGAGCCGGCAATTGCCACCTGTGGGGCAGTTCCGGGGTGACGACGGAGGCTGCAATCGGGGCAGCACGGATCATCGTGGTGGCCGACGAGATTGTCGAGGCGGAGATTATCGCTTCTGACCCCAGTCGGGTTCCCTTTCCCGGCTGGCAGGTGAGCGCCGTTTGCCAAGTGCCGGCCGGTTGTCATCCATCGCCGATGGCTGGGCGCTGGCGGCGAGACAATGCGTTCCTCAACGACTATCACCTACGTTCGCGCGAAGTGGAAGGCTTCCAGGCCTGGTTGAAGGAATGGGTATTCGACGTTCCCGACCACGCTGCATACCGGGCCAAGCTGGGTGAGCGACTGGACGCTCTGCAGATCAAGGGCTGGGCGCCTTCGGCGCCTGTAAACTACGCGTCGGAATAAGCGTCATGAGCGGAGAAGGTTATTCGACCCAGGAATTGATGATCATCGCGGCGGCGCGCGAGATTCACGACGGTGAAGTGGTTTTTGTCGGCATGCGCCTGCCAATCATGGCATTCGGCGTGGCGCGGCTGACCCATGCACCGAACGCCGTCGGCTTGTTCGAGTGCGGCTTGGCCCGTTACGAACCGGCTGCCGACATGCTCTACACTATGACCGATCCGCCCAATCAGAAGGGCGCAGCTTGGGCGACCAGCCTGTTCCAGGTAATGGGCCTACTCCAGGGCGGCCATGTCGACGCCGGGTTCATCGGCGGTGCCGAAATCGATCGCTTCGGAAATATCAATACCAGCTACATCGGTGGCCATACGCGGATGAAGGTGAAGCTACCCGGCTCGGGTGGTGCCGCAGACATCGCCGGCATGGCCAAGCGCCTGCTGGTGATCATGAATCACGATCCGCACCGATTTGTTCAGCGGGTCAGTTATGTCACTTCGCCCGGTTACCTCGACGGTGGTGACAGCCGGCATCAGGCCGGCCTTGACGGCGGTGGTCCGACGGCGGTCATCACCGACCTTGCCATTCTGCGGCCCCATGGTCGTGACCACGAACTGCATTTAGCCTCGATCCACGGCGGTCACACGGTGAACGAGGTCCTCGCCCGCACCGGCTGGGACCTGAAAATTATTCCCGGAGCTGCTCAGACGCCGCTGCCAACCGCCGCCGAATTGGCGGCCCTTCACCGCATAGACCGAGACGGGTTTTGGCGTAATAAAATTTGAATTTTTGTCCTGACGTTGGGCGTACGAATAATTCAGTAAATCGCTACCGTTCATGCCAGATCAGCAGTCATGTGGAGAATCCCAGATAAGGTTTTGAGGCAGGACGGCGAAACGCTGACATGACGCTCGACGGAACCTCAGGAACGGAACAGGTGACGGTCCGTGCCGGCTTGCTCACTGCCGCCGGACTCGCCCT
>PKXB01000178.1 GCA_003133345.1 Hyphomicrobiales bacterium
TCGGGGAAGGCTGATACGTCTGGATGAAATGAGCGAAGCGATACGTCCAGACGCTGCGCCGGGGTAGACACGGTTGTGATGACCTGGACGCTTTGTTCGATTGCCGACCCATTTGTCGCGTTACGTGAGATACGACGGGTCCTCAAGCCGGGCGGCAAGCTGCTTTTCGTCGAACATGGCCTTTCACCCGAGCCCAGAATCGAGCGCTGGCAATATCGACTCACCCCCATTTGGTGCCATGTCGCGGGAGGTTGTCATCTGGACCGGAAGATGGATGATCTCATACGCTCGGCTGGTTTCGATATGACGGAGCTTCGAACGGAATATGCCCACGGGCCACGTCCGATGACGTACATGTACCTGGGATGTGCGCGGTAGTCGGCATGAATTGGGCGCCTTTCGGCGCCAGACTACTGATGCATCTCAAAGCGCGAATCTAAGCCGGATGACATTTTCGGAAAGGATAGCATCTCGACCTTCTTGAGCTCGCGGCGCTACTACTAAAAGGCCTCAGTGTTGGCCAACGCGTGGACGCGATCGCGAATAGCCTTATTGATATCCGAGGTAGCCCTGCGGCATGCAGAGGTCTTCGAATTCTAGAATTAGTTCCAATCCAGATCCTCTCACATTTGCGAAGAGTCATCCTGAGGCATCCCGGGCATATGCAAAATCAGTTCTCTCGTCTTCTCCCCGGCTTGTTGCTGTGCGTCGGTGTCACCCTGTTGGCCGATGTTCTGCAAATGGCCGAACAGCGTCTCACCGGGCAGGCCTATGTGGAAGCGCTGGTGCTGGCGATCTTGATCGGTGTGGTGGTGCGGACGCTATGGCTGCCTGGCGTTCTGTGGCTTCCGGGAATCCAGTTTTCCGCCAAGCTACTGCTTGAGGTCGCCGTAATGCTGTTAGGTGCGTCGGTCAGTGCAAGCACGGTTTTGGCGATCGGCCCGCAGATGCTTGTTGGTATCATGGCGATCGTCGCCTTGGCCATTGGCATCAGCTATGGCATCTCCCGAGTCATGGGCTTGCCTCAGCGCATGGCCATACTGGTCGCCTGTGGCAACTCGATCTGCGGCAACTCCGCAATCGCAGCTGTAGCGCCAGTGATCGGTGCGGACGGGGACGAGATCGCCTCCTCCATCGCATTCACCGCCGTGCTGGGCGTGGTGGTGGTACTAGGACTACCGTTGCTGGCGCCGCTGTTTGGCCTTTCAGTGACGCAATATGGCGTTCTGGCTGGTCTGACCGTTTATGCCGTGCCGCAGGTTCTAGCTGCGACCTTGCCGATTGGCGCGTTGGCCAACCAGGTCGGCACGGTGGTGAAGCTGGTGCGGGTACTGATGCTCGGCCCGGTGGTGCTGGCGCTTTCGCTCGTCACGCGCCGGCTCAGGGACGAGACCGACGAGGGCGCGGCGCACATCACTGCCGGGGATCGGCCAAGACGGGGGCGCCCCGCTCTGCACCAGCTGGTGCCGTGGTTCATCGTGGCGTTCCTGCTGGTGGCGGCGTTGCGCTCGCTTGGCCTGATCCCGGCGGCGCTGCTGGCGCCGACCGCCTCGATGGCCAACATGCTGACTACGATTTCCATGGCGGCGCTCGGTTTGGGCGTGGACGTGCGCGTCGTCGCGCGGGCCGGCGTGCGGGTGTCTGCAGCGGTCACTCTCTCACTCATACTGCTGGGAGCGATCAGCCTTGCGCTGATCCACGTCTTGGCTGTGGCTTAAGCGATGGCGAACGCCAAACAACGCTTCCCGTGATGGACATCACCATGACCACGGCGGGACTCGCCATCGCGAGCGGCGCCATCGTCGGCGCCCTGCTCGCGTTGTTCGGCGGCGGTGGATCGGTTCTGGCGACGCCACTCCTCCTTTATGTCGTCGGAGTGCGCGATCCGCACCTGGCCATCGGCACCTCGGCGGCGGCCGTCGCCTTCAACGCGGCGACCAATGTGGTGGGTCACTGGCGGAGCGGGCGGGTGAAATGGCCCTGCGCGAGCGTCTTCGCGGCGGCGGGCCTTGCCGGCTCGCTGCTGGGTTCGAGCCTCGCCAAACAGGTCGAAGGCCAGCGCCTGCTGCTGTTCTTCGCCATCGCCATGGCGGCGATCGCGCTGTCGATGCTGCGCAGCCCCCGGAGTGAAGGCGATCCGGACGTCCACATCACCTGGCCGCTGGTGGCGAGGCTCGCGCCAATCGGTCTCGTGACCGGTTTCGCCGCAGGCTTCTTCGGCATTGGCGGCGGGTTCCTGATCGTTCCGGGTCTCATGCTTGCGGTAGGAATGCCGCTNNTGTTTGCAGGGCTCATACTGGCGGTCGCGGCCTATGTGGGTTGGAGGGCGGTGAACGGATGAGCGAGACCCCAACGTCGCCGTGGGACGCCCGCTACGCCAGCGACGACTATCTGTTCGGGGAGGCGCCCAACGCCTTTCTGTCCGCCCAGGCGGCGAGACTGCCGACCGGCGGCGGCGCCCTGGCGCTTGCCGACGGCGAAGGGCGTAACGGCGTCTGGCTGGCGCAGCAGGGCCTTCAGGTGCTCTCGATCGACTCCTCCTCCGTCGCCCAGGCGAAGGCGCGCAAGCTGGCGGCCTCGCGCGGCGTCGCGCTCGCACTGGAGCTGGCCGACCTGGACACCTGGCCCATTCCCGAGAACCGGTTCGACGTCATCGCCGCGATTTTCATCCAGTTCGCGGGCCCTGCTCTGCGAGCTCGGCTGTTCGCCGCCATCAAGCGCGGCCTGAAACCCGGCGGTCTTCTCCTGCTGGAGGGCTACCGACCCGAACAGCTGAAGTACCGGACGGGCGGTCCGCCCACGATCGACAACCTCTACACCGAACCGATGCTCCGCGAGGCGTTCGGCGATCTGGAGATCGTCAAACTGGTGTCCCGCGACGCCGTGATCCGCGAGGGTGCAGCTCACAATGGCATGTCCGCCTTGATCGACCTTGTCGCACGTAAGCAGGCTTGAGCGCGCGCTCGGACGACCATGCTTCCCGGGCAAGCGGGATTGTCCTAACCTCGCAGTGACCCAGAGCTTAGGGATCGATCACGTTCATGATTTT
>PKXB01000233.1:0-368 GCA_003133345.1 Hyphomicrobiales bacterium
AGGCGGCGTCGCTGTGCCGGCGCGCAATGACGTGCACGTGCAATTGCGCCACCTGGTTGCCGAGCGCGGCGATGTTAAGCTTGTCGCATTCGGTGATGGATTTGAGCGCGCGCGCCGCGACCGCGACCTCGCTCAGAAGCTGGACCTGTGCGTTTTCCTCCAGCTCAATGAGTTCGATCAAACCCGGCCGCCGCGGCGCCAGGATCAGCCAGGGATAATTGGCATCGTTCGCCAGCAGCACGCGCGCCAGGTCGCCGATGGGAACGGTGTCCTGTGCGAGTTGCGGATGCAGCGACCAGCCCTTCGGAGTGCCTAAAACCATTGGGTAATTCTGCGCGATTCTTTTGGAGGAAAGCTAGCAGAGCGGC
>PKXB01000233.1:374-3151 GCA_003133345.1 Hyphomicrobiales bacterium
GCACGATGAGCGAAACCGCGAAGTCTCCCGATCAAGCCCTCGACCTCGGCGCCATGCCGGAGGCGCCGGCAACCGGCTATCGCGTGCTGGCGCGCAAATACCGCCCGGCCAGCTTCGACGACCTGATCGGCCAGGACGCCATGGTGCGCACCATCTCGAACGCATTCGAGAGCGGGCGCATTCCGCAGGCCTGGATCCTCACCGGCGTGCGCGGCGTCGGCAAGACCACGACCGCGCGTATTCTGGCGCGCGCGCTCAATTACGAATTGCCCGACGGCTCGATCACTGCGCCCACCATCACCATGCCGGCGATGGGCGTGCACTGCCAGGCCATCATCGAGAGCCGGCACATCGACGTGTTGGAGATGGACGCCGCCTCGCACAATTCGGTCGAGGACGTGCGGCAGATCAACGANNCGCTACAAGGTCTATATCCTCGACGAAGTGCACATGCTCTCGGGCGCGGCGTTCAACGCGCTGCTCAAGACCCTGGAAGAGCCGCCGCCGCACGCCAAGTTCATCTTCGCCACCACGGAAATCCGCAAAGTGCCGGTGACGGTGCTGTCACGCTGCCAGCGCTTCGATCTGCGCCGCGTCGATGCCGCGCTGCTGGTCAAGCATCTCGAAGGCATCGCGGCCAAGGAGAACATCGAGGTCGAACCGGCGGCGCTCGCGCTGATCGCGCGCGCCGCGGAAGGCTCGGTGCGCGATTCGCTGTCGCTGTTCGATCAGGCGATTGCCCATGCCGGCGCCGAAACAGGGGCCGGCCAACAAAAAAATGCGGCGGGTCCGGTGCGCGCGGAAGACGTGCGGCAGATGCTCGGTCTTGCCGACCGCGTGCGCGTGGTCGATCTGTTCGAGGCGCTGATGAAAGGCGACGTCGCCGCCGCGCTCAAGGAGCTGCGCGAGCAATACGAGATCGGCGCCGATCCCGGCGTGGTGTTGAGCGATCTCGCCGAGTTCACCCATTTTGTCACCCGCGTGAAAGTGGTGCCGTCGGTCGCCGACGACGTCTCGCTGTCGGAAGCCGAGCGCAAACGCGGCCGCGATTTTGCCGCGCAACTGTCGATGCGGGTGCTGTCGCGCACCTGGCAGATGCTGCTCAAGGGCATCGGCGAGGTGCAAGCCTCCGGGCGGCCGGTCGCCGCCGCCGAGATGATTCTTGTGCGTATTGCCTATGCCGCCGACCTGCCGACGCCGGACGAAGTCGTCCGCTCGCTTGGCGAGGAGGGCGGCGCGCCCGCGCGCCCGCAAGGCAATGGCGGCGCGGCCTCGGCGCCGGCGCCGGCGCAGAATTTCGCGCCGCGCTACGACGCGCCGCGCGGCTCGTCCCGTTCTTCGGCTGCGGTCTCGCCGCGGCCCGCCGAGAATCCGGCCGCCGAGACCAATGAGCCGGTCGCCGCCGCGCCGACTTTGACGATCGGCTCGTTCGAGGCGCTGATCGCGCTGNNCCGAAAACACTGGTGCACGATCTGCAACGCAAGCTCACCGCCTGGACCGGCAAACGCTGGATGGTGGTGGTCTCGCAGGAGCAGGGCAGCGCGACGTTACGCGCGCAGGCGGAAGAGCGGCAGGCGGAACTCGAGCGCGGCGTGCAAAGCGATCCGCTGGTGCAGGCGGTGCTCAATCGCTTTCCGGGCGCCAAGGTCGTCGGCGTCACGCAGAATGCGCCGGACGCCGGCGATGCCGCGCCTGAAGCGACGCCACTCGACGACGAGGAATAAGCGATGGCCGACTTCATGGGCATGATGAAACAGGCCGCGCAACTGCAATCCAAGATGCAGGAGTTGCAAGCCGAGCTCGACCGCATCGAGGTCGAGGGCACGGCCGGTGGCGGCATGGTGACGGTGCGGCTCTCCGCCAAGGGCGATCTCAAGGGCGTCAAGATCGACGACTCGCTGATGAAGCCCACGGAAAAGGAAATCATCGAGGACCTGCTGGTGGCGGCGCATGCCGACGCGCGGCGCAAGGCCGAGGCTGTCATGCAGGAAAAGATGAAGGGCCTGACCGGCGGCCTGGCGCTGCCGCCCGGGATGAACCTGACTTAATGCCCACCGCCGTCGCCGGACCCGAAATCGAGCGCCTGATCCAGTTGCTGGCGCGGCTGCCCGGCTTGGGCCCGCGCTCGGCGCGGCGCGCGGCGCTGCATCTGATCAAGAAGCGCGAACTGCTGATGGCGCCGCTGGCCTCTGCCTTGCAGACCGCGATGGAGAAGATCGAGATCTGCAAGACCTGCGGCAATATCGACACGAAAAATCCCTGCACGGTGTGCACCGATAGTAAGCGCGATCAGTCGATCATCGTGGTGGTGGCCGATGTCGCCGACCTGTGGGCGCTCGAGCGCGCCCATGCGGTCAATGCGCGTTATCACGTGCTCGGCGGCACGCTGTCGCCGCTCGACGGCGTCGGCCCGCAGGATATCGCGATCGATTCGTTGATCTCGCGCGCCCATGAGCCGCAGGTGAAGGAGCTGATCCTGGCGCTCAACGCCACGGTCGACGGCCAGACCACCGCGCATTACATCACCGAGCTGCTGCACGAAGCGAACGTGAAGGTGACGCGGCTGGCGCACGGCGTGCCGGTCGGCGGCGAATTGGATTATCTCGACGAGGGCACGCTGTCGGCGGCGATCAAGCAGCGGACGCTGTTCTAGGCTTTGCGCGGTTCCAGCCGCTTGAAATGCCCGTGCCGCTGCAGCCAGGCCAGCAATATTAAACTGGGAAGTCCGGCGAGCGCGCAGATCACGAAAAACCACACCCAGCCGGTCGACTCGGCGA
>PKXB01000068.1 GCA_003133345.1 Hyphomicrobiales bacterium
CAACTCATCGGACAGACACTTATAATAATTCCGGTGAACTTGCCTTGTTGAATTTTTCACATCCTCTTTGGTACGACTACTACATGAAGAGTGAAGAAGGCGCCCACAAATTGTTATTTGCTCTTGGCGCAATTATTGCTGTACCGTTTTTGCTCCTTTCAGCAATATATTCAGGATGGATTACTGCAGGTCTTGGATTAATATGTTTAGTTGTAGGTGGTGGTAGTGCATACGGTGCTGCATTGCTTCTAACTTGGTTGTTTTGGCTACCTGCTGCGCAAACAAGTGGGTTCTACGAAACGTTGCCGTATGCGGAGGTCTTGGTACTTTTCGTCTCGCTCCCTCTGGCATGGAAAGTTGGCATCATCGGCACAGCTTGGTACTTCAATAAAAATCCGATTAAATAGTGCAAACTAATCACGCATGTGTCCGACCATCTTGAAGTTATTTTTAATCTTAAAATTGCCGAACAACCCAATCCCCGTTCTAGGCAAACCCTAGGCACCGCAAATTCACGGGCGTATGTCATTGATCTTCTTGCCCGGAAAAATTCCGCGCAGCAGTACAAGCACTGCCATGGCAAATACGCTTAACGACGGCAGCGCTGCGCCGACATTTCGAGATGAAAAACGCCGGCTTTGCCGGCGTTTTTTTGCGATGCGAGCGCTCCAGATCAAGGCGATCGAGGAAGGGCTGTTGAATTAAGCGCGCATCGTGCCGGCGTCATCGCCGAAGCCGAACAAGCGGCGCGGCGTGTCGCAAAACAGCCTGCGGCGCTCGGCCGGATCGGGGAACAGCATTTGCGCCAATTCGAGCAACGGGCCGTAATCCTGCCTTTGCGGCGCGCGCAAGTACGGCCAATCCGAAGCCCATAGGCAGCGGTCAAGCGTGAAAGCGTCGACAATGGCGGCTACGTATGGCCAGGTGTCGTCGAACGGGTAGGGGACTTGCGAAAATTTCGAATAGCCGGACAGCTTAACGCTGACCCGCTGGGTAGCGGCGAGCCGCAACAGCGCCTTGAAGCCGGGCTGGTCCAATCCGGCTTCCGGCGTCGGGCGCCCGCAGTGATCGATCAGCACGCGGATCGGCATGGCTTCGATCCAGGGCACGAACATCGACAACTGGTCGTGCTCGCTCTGGATTTGCAGGAACATGTCGAGCTGCGCGAGCTTGCCGATCAGATCGGCGGATCGCTTGTAGTAGTCGATGCCGTGGAAGGTCGGGTTGAATGCCGCGCCGATGATTCCTTGGGCTTTCAATTCGTGCAAAGCCGCCAGGTCGGCGTCGAAGGCGATGATGGCAATGCCCTTGAAGCGTCCGCCGCCGCGCGCGATCGTATCGAGCATGCAGGAGTTGTCGCTGCCGTAGCCGGAATTCGGCTGCACCAGCAGCGCGTGGCTGACGCCGTAGGTCTGCATGACTTGGCGAAGCTGTGAAGGCGTGCCGATCTCCTGGCCGGACGGCTTGTATTCGATATCCTTGCCGTAGGGAAAATTGACCGGATCGAGCACGTGGACGTGGCAGTCGATCTTTGGCGCTTTGAAAATGCTCATCGGGCGCGTTCGCCTTTCAGCGCCTGCGCCAGCTTTTTGCGGAACGCGCGGTCGCGCTTGAGATGCCACTCGCGGCTCATCGCGGCGCGCTTGCTCTTGCAACGTTCCGAATGCAGCAGCACCCAGACGCGCCCGCGCGTCGTGCGTGCGCCCTTGCCGGAATTATGCTGCGCAAGACGGCGCACGAGGTCGCTGGTCCAGCCGACATAGGTCAGGTGGCGGTTTTTGCTGCGGGTGCCGAGAACGTAGACGAAGCAGTCCATGCGTCGTCCGACTCGCGCTCAAATCGCGCGGTTTAGCGTAGCGCGGTCCAGCGGCTCTCGAACGAACCGGCCGGAACCACCGGCTGCGCGCCCTGCAACAAGCCGTTGTTGCTCGCGAGCGGCGGCGCCGAATAAGCGGTGCGCATTTCCGGCGCGGGCGACTTGTCTTCCTTGCGGGCTTGCTGCACGCCCGGAGCCGGTGCATTTTTCGCCACCGCCGTCGGCTCGGCGGCCTGTGGCTTGGCATGCAGCACGGCCGGCGCTGAAGTGGTGCGCACCGGGGTGGCGCGTTTCGGCTTGGCGGCCATTTCGGTATTGCTGCCGCGTAAGGCAACCGTCTGGCTCTCCGCCGGCTCGGTCGGCCTGGCTTGCGAGTCGCTGAACAGATTGCCAAGCAATCCGGCGATCGACTTCGGCTTCTCCGGCGGCGCGTCGCCTTCCTTCGCTTGCGGCGCCGGCTGCGGCATCGGCACGCTCGCCATCACCAATGGCTGGCTGGCCGGCGCCGGCTGCGCAGTCACGGCCGGCGGATTGGGCGTGCGCGGCAACGCGCCGGGCGCCTGCGAACTGCCGGCGACCTGATAGGCGCGGCCGTTATTGTCGAATGTATCATGCGCGGCGAGCTTGGCCGCAAACACCGGGTTCATGCCGCCGTCGCCGACGCGGAACGGCACGGTCGCGACGTCGTGCGCGATATAGTTGGCCATCTGAACCTGCTCTTGCCGGTGGTGATCGAGCACTGCGTCGGCGATGGTCGGGTCGAGCTGGAATACCGGGCATTGGCCGCGCGCGTCGAACTTGAGCGGCCTCGAAGCATTTTCAGGCTGGGCCGGGTCGAACACGTAGCGCTTCTCGCAGACCGCGACCTTCGGCTCCTGGTGGGTGGCTTCGAAATGATCGTAGCCTTCCTTGATCATCTTCCAGAACGNNGCGTAGCAGCCGCGCGACGAGCAGTCGCCATGCACCATCAGCTCGGAGCCGGTACGGTTCCAGGCGCGGTCAAAGGCGTTCGGATAGCCGGTGTTGAAGGCGAGGTAGTAATTGGAATTTGGATTCATCTGCCCGGGCGTGATCGTATAGAAGCCCTCGGGCGCCTGGCGGTCGCCTTCCTTCACCTTGGGCCCGAGATCGCCCGACCAGCGGCAGATCGGATAGGTCTTCAGCAGCGCGAATTCGCCGCCGCGGTTCTTCTTCCAGACCTCCATCTCCGCTTCTTCCTTGAAGATGCGGACCAGGATCGGCGAATCCTTGTCCATTTGCTTCGCATCGAATTCGGCGAGCGTCTTCGCGGAAAGCGGGGCCAGGGAGCGGCCGGTCGGGGTGATGCTGTCGGGGTCGCAGCCTGCAAGCGCAATCGCCGCGGCAACAGCCGCCGACGCTACCAGGGTGCGTACAAAGGGTCGATTCAAACGCGGTACTCCCCGAAGGGGCGGGCCCTCATTGAGATATCGTTATCCATAAGATGTGGCATCCGCAAGGCAAACCAGGAGGCCTGTGATTACCGGTAAGCCTATGGTGAACCGAAAGTAAATACCTCAAAAGCCATGCGGATTCACTCCTCTGGGGCGGCTGAAACGCAATGCCAGACGCTGCTACGGGCGGTCTAGGCGGGCGTGCGGCCCATCGCGAGGAACTTCTCGCGCCGCTGCCGGCGCACCGTTTCCCGGTCGAGCGGCCGCAACTCGGCCAGCGCATTGGCGATCGCCTCGCCGGTGACGGCGATGGCGGCGGCGGAATCGCGGTGGGCGCCGCCGGTCGGCTCAGGCACCACGGTGTCGATCACCCCGAAGCGCACCATGTCCTGGGCGGTGATCTTCATGTTGGTCGCTGCCTCCTGCGCCTTGGCGGTGTCGCGCCACAGGATNNTAGATGGCGTGCTCCAGCATCAGCACGCGGTTGGCGGTGGCGATGGCGATGGCACCGCCCGAGCCGCCTTCGCCAAGAATGACAGCAACATTGGGCACGCCGAGCGCAAGGCAGGCGTCGGTCGAGCGCGCGATGGCCTCGGCTTGGCCGCGCTCTTCCGCGCCGATGCCGGGATAGGCGCCGGCGGTGTCCACCAGCGCGATCACCGGAATGCCGAAGCGNNCTCTCGCCGCGGAAGCGGCCGAAGCCGCCGACGATGGCCGCATCGTCACCGAATTTGCGGTCGCCGGCGAGCGGGACGAAATTGCCGATCAGGCCCGCGACATAGTCGAGGCAATGCGGCCGCTGCGGATGGCGCGCCACCTGCGTCTTCTGCCAGGGGGTGAGGTCGGCATAGAGCTCCTTGAGCGCGAGCGCCGCCTTCACCTCGAGGCGATTGATTTCGTCGCCGACCGAGACGGCGCTGCCGGTCTCCGCCACGGCGCGCAGCTCCTCGACCTTGGCCTCCAATTCGGCCACCGGCTTTTCGAAATCGAGATAGCTGCGCATGGGATCCGGGGTTGGTGATGATCGGGGCGTAGTGACGCGGACGAAGCCTTTTAGTCAAGCAATCGGGTTAATATGGTTCTTACGGCCGCTCGGTGCTAGCCGTCCGTCAGCGGGTGCAGGTCGCGCACCAGCGCTTTCAGCCGTTCTTCCAGTACGTGGGTGTAGATCTGCGTGGTCGAGATATCGGCGTGCCCGAGCAGGGTCTGCACCACGCGCAGGTCGGCGCCGTTATGGAGCAGGTGGCTGGCAAATGCATGCCGCAGCACGTGCGGGCTCAGCCGCGCCGGCGCGATGCCGCAGGATGAGCCGAGCGCCTTCAATTCGCGCGCGAAGTGCTGGCGGGTGAGGTGGCCCTGTTCGCCGAACGACGGGAACAGCCATTTCGACGGCGCATCGCTGCCGGCATCGGCGTACAGCTTGAGGTATTCCGCCATGGCGCGCTTGGCGGCCTGGTTGAGCGGCACCAGCCGCTCTTTGCCGCCCTTGCCGCGCACCACCAACATTCTTTGATCGCGCCGCGCGGCGGAAGCCGGCAGCGCCACCAGCTCGGACACCCGCAAGCCAGTGGCGTAAACGACTTCGAGCAGGCAGAGCAGCCGCGCCGCGCGCAGGCGGCCGGCCGGCGGCTGCTCGGCGTCTTCCATGTTTTTGCGCGCCTGCGCCAGCAGACCGTCGACTTCCGCGATGGAGAGAACCTTCGGCAGTGTGCGCCCGCGCTTGGGCCCTTCCAGCACGGCGGCCGGATCGTCGCTGCGCTTTCCTTCCGCGTAGAGGAAACGATAAAGCTGGCGCACCGCCGACAAGCGCCGCGCCAGCGACGAGGCTTTGAAGCCGCGCTCGGCCAGGCTCTTGAGAAATCCGCGCAGGTCGTCGGTGTCGGCGTCGGCAATCGTGCGGCCGGCGGCGCGCAGATGTGTGGTGAGATCGGCGAGGTCGTTGCGATAGGCGGCGAGGGTATTTTCGCCGGCGCCGCGCTCGGCCGCCAGCATGTCGAGGAACAGCTCGACCAGCGCTTCGTCGGATGCTTGTCGCCGGCGGGCCATCGCCTTGCGCGGTTCTGGCGCTAGTGGTTCTTGAGGAATTTGTCGGGCGGAATCGTCACCACGATCTCGCGCGGCTGGTACTTCACGAAATTGGCGAGCGCGAACACCGCGACATAGCCGATCCCGCCGATAAGGCCGACGAAAACCAGAAATCTGAACAGACTCGGCATGATCGAGATCCGGCGGCGGCCCGCGCCAAACGGGCGAATTTCGCGTGTCTAGGCCGGTTCCCTTAACCAGGGGCAAGACCCGCCCCCGCGGTTGTCTCAATTNNCTGGTATATGGAACCGTGGCGTCGATTTGGAACTCTAGCATGGCTAACAGTGCCATTCAAAAAACGGCGGAAAACGGCCCGGAATCGGCGATCGTGCGCGCGCTCGGGGCCCGTTCCATCGTGCTGGTCGGCATGATGGGCGCCGGCAAGTCGTCGGTCGGCCGCCGGCTCGCCGTCCGGCTCGCGATTCCCTTTGTCGATGCCGATAGCGAGATCGAAAGCGCCGCCGGCATGACCATTCCGGAAATCTTCGACAAGCACGGCGAGAGCTATTTTCGCTCCGGCGAGGCGCGCGTGATCGCCCGGTTGCTGGACAACGGCCCGCAGGTGCTGGCGACCGGCGGCGGCTCGATCATGGACCAGAACACCCGCGACCTGATCCACATCAAAGGCATCTCGGTCTGGCTGAAGGCCGATCTCGACGTGCTGATGAAGCGCACCATGCGGCGCAGCGACCGCCCGCTGGCGGAAAAGATCAAGGAGTTGCTGCCGCTGCGCGAGCCGGTCTATGCGCAGTCCGATATCGTCGTGCAGTCGCGCGACGAGCCGCACGACACCATCGTCGACGAAATCATCGTCCTGTTGCAAAAGCCGCTCGGCATCGCGGCCGACGCGGAGGGCAAGCCATGACCGCGCCGCTGCGCCAAGCCGGCTCTCCTGCCGAGCCGATCGTGGTGCCGGTCGCGCTGGGGACGCGCGCCTACGACATCGTCATCGGCCGCGGGCTGATCGCGAGCCTGGGCGAGCGCATCGCGGCGCTGCGGCCGGGCGCCAAGGTAGCGGTCGTCACCGACGCCACCGTGGCCAAGCGCCATCTCGCCGCCACCGCGGCCGCGCTGAAATCGGCCGGCATCGAGAGTTCGGCCATCGTGGTGCCGGAAGGCGAGGGCTCCAAGAGCTACGCGACGTTCGAGACCGTGTGTGAGGCCATCGTCGCGGCCCATATCGAGCGCGGCGATCTGGTGATCGCGCTCGGCGGCGGCGTGATCGGCGATCTCGCCGGCTTCGCAGCGGCGAGCGCACGGCGCGGGCTCGACTTCGTGCAGGTGCCGACAACTCTCCTCGCACAAGTCGATTCATCGGTCGGCGGCAAGACCGGCATCAATTCCCGCCACGGCAAGAACCTGGTCGGCGCCTTCCATCAGCCGATCCTGGTGGTCGCCGACACCGCGCTTCTCGACACGCTGCCGAAACGCGAATTCCGCGCCGGCTATGCCGAGGTCGCCAAATTCGGACTGCTCGGCGACGCCGCGTTCTTCTCCTGGCTGGAAGCCAACTGGCAGGACATTTTTGCAGGTAACACGGCGCGCGAGCACGCCATCGCGGTCTGCTGCCGCGGCAAGGCCGGCATCGTGGCGCGCGACGAGCGCGAAACCGGCGAGCGCGCGCTGCTCAATCTCGGCCACACCTTCGGTCACGCGCTGGAGGCCGGCGCCGGCTTCTCCGGCCGGTTGCTGCACGGCGAGGCGGTTGCGCTCGGCACGGCGCTGGCGTTCGAATTCTCCGTTCGCAAGGGCCTGATAAGCGAAGCGGACGCCGCGCGGGCGCGCGCTCATCTTGCCGCGGTTGGCCTGCCCACTTATCTCAAGGATGTCCCCGGCGGCGTGCCGGGTATCGACGCGCTGATGGACCTGATCGCACAAGACAAGAAAGTTAAGCGCGGCAAGCTCACGTTTATCCTGGTGCGCGGCATCGGCCAAGCCTTCGTCGAGAATGACGTCAGTGCGGCCGAGGTGCGCGCCTTCCTCACCGATAAACTTAACGCGTGAACTTGAAAGCCTGTCCCGCTGATTCAAACTCAACGGATCAGAGTCTAAACTGATGGACGCCCACGACTGGCTCGCAATCATCACCGTGTTCGTGTTGCTGCTGCTATCGGCGTTCTTTGCCGGCAGCGAGACCGCGCTCACCGCGTCGTCGCGTGCCAGCATGGCGCGGCTGGAAAAGCAGGGCAACAAGCGCGCCGGCATCGTCAATCGCCTGCTCGAACAGCGCGAGCGGCTGCTCGGCGCGCTGCTGTTCGGCAACAACGCGGTCAACATCGCAGCCTCGGCGCTGGCGACCGGCGTGCTGCTGACCTGGTTTGGCCATGCCGGCGTGCTCTATGCCACGGTGGTAATGACGATCATCGTCGTCGTGTTCTCCGAAGTGCTACCGAAAACCGCTGCGTTCAACGCACCCGACCGCATCGCGCTCGCGGTTGCACGCCCGATGTATTGGTTCGTCAAATTGTTCGGCCCGGTGCTGATGGCGGTCGAGGCGCTGGTGCGCTGGCTGCTCAAGCAGATCGGCATGACGGTCGGTGAAGATCAGGAGGTGCTGTCGGCGCGCGAGGAATTGCGCGGCGCCGTCGATTTGCTGCACAGTGAAGGCGACGTGGAGACGCTCGACCGTGACATGTTCGGCGGCGTGCTCGATCTGCGCGACCTGGTGGTGTCCGACGTGATGATCCACCGCACCGGCATGATCACCTTGAACGCAGACGATTCGTCCGAAGACCTGGTCAACGCGGTGATCGCCTCGCCGGTGACGCGGCTGCCGCTCTGGCGCGGCAATCCGGAAAACATCGTCGGCATCCTGCACGTGAAGGATCTGTTGCGCGCGCTGCATGCGGTCGACGGCGATGCCGCCAAGGTCGACATTGCCGCGTTGATGACGCCGCCCTGGTTCGTGCCAGATATGCGCCCCGTTTCGGAGCAGCTCAAGGCGTTCCGCCGCCGCAAGACGCAGATCGCGCTGGTGGTGGACGAATATGGCGAGGTCGAAGGCCTGGTCACGCTCGAGGATATTTTGGAAGAAATCGTCGGCGACATCACCGACGAGCACGATGTCGCCATACCGGGCGTGCGGCGCCAGCCGGATGGCTCGGCCAATGTGGACGGCGCCGTGCCGATCCGCGATCTCAACCGCATCATGGACTGGAATTTGCCGGACCAGGAGGCGACCACCATCGCCGGCTTGGTCATCCACGAGGCGCGCTCGATCCCGGAAGTGGGCCAGAGCTTCACCTTCCACGGTTTCCGTTTCCGGGTGCTGCGCCGCGAGCGCAATCGCATCACCGCGCTGCGCATCCAGCCGCTGCCGCGCAAGCCGGCCGCGAAGGCGGGTTAGGGTCGCGTCATGTCCGATGATCCGCTGCTGAAACTCTTGAGGCCCAAGCGGCTCACCGCGTGGTCGATGTCGGCGCCAATCCGATCGACGGTGATCCGCCCTATAAAACCTTGCTGCAAAAACGCTTATGTCGCGTGACCGGCTTTGAACCACAGGCCGAGGCGCTGGCGGTTCTCAATACACGCAAAAGCGACCTCGAGACATATCTCCCTAATGTCATCGCCGATGGCAAGTCGGCGATGCTGCACATATGTCGGGCACCGGGCATGACGAGCCTCTACAAGCCGGCTGCCCAAATGCTCAATCACTTTCGTAGCTTTCCGGAATGGGGAACGGTTATTAAGGAAATTCCGGTTTCGACAAGCCGGCTCGACGATGTGATCGCCGAGGATGCGCTCGATTTTCTGAAGATTGACGTTCAGGGTGGCGAGTTGACAGCAATCGAAAATGGCCGGCACTGTCTTGCGTCTGCCGTCACAATACAAACAGAGGTTTCCTTTTTACCGCTATACGAGAAACAGCCGACATTTGCGGAAATCGATCAAGTGTTGCGCACGCTTGGATTCATTCCGCACACATTCGCCGCAATTAATCGACGCATGATTGCGCCACTGTTTGATGAGCGGAATCCCTATACTGCGCTGAATCAGTTGCTTGAGGCCGATATGGTCTATGTCCGTGATTTCACGCAACCGCAGCGCATGAGCGACGAGCAGCTAAAGCATCTCGCCATCATCGCACATCATTGCTACCGATCTTTCGACCTCGCCACGAATTGCATCTTCCATCTGTGCCAGCGCCAGGCCATAGCCGCCAACAGCATGCAGGGCTATGCGGCCCTCGCAGCTTCGGTTCAGACGGCATGAGTCCGAGCCCTAGGAAGCCCCGCCTTCCCCCGGCGCGGCGGCGTGGATGGCGAGCGCATGCACGCCACCGGCGAGTTCACCCGAAAGCGCCCCATTAATCATGCGGTGGCGCTCGATCCGGGTCTTACCTTTGAACGCCTCCGACACGATATAAACCCGGTAATGAGTTTGCCCGCCCGGCCGGGAGCCGGCATGGCCTTCGTGCTGGTGCGATTCGTCCACCACCTTGAGGCTTTGCGGCGTGAAAGCCTCGGTCAGCTTCTTTGTGATGAGATCGGCGGTTCGCATGCTGCCCTCGATTAGGAGAGGGCGGGGCGTGGGTCAATGCCTACTTCGCGGCGATTCAGGCGCATCGCAGTAATGTCAAGTCTTGAAGGTAGCATGCGCTAAAGCGCATAATGATCGGTCATGAAATTCGACTCGCCTCTTTTTGATAGCGTCCGCGTCAAACCGGGCAAGGATCGCCGGGTAAAAACCGGCGGGCCGGCTTGCCAATGGTCGGGCTGCAAGGAGAAGGCCAGTCACCGCGCGCCCAAGGGGCGGGAGAACGAGAAGGACTACTGGCGCTTCTGCCTCGAGCACGTGCGGCAATACAATCAGTCGTACAATTTCTTCAAGGGCATGAACGACGCCGCGGTGATGGCCTACCAGAAGGACGCCATTACCGGCCACCGCCCGACCTGGAAGATGGGAACCGGCAAGGCCCAAGCGCGGGCGGATTTTCACGGCATCGGCAGCGGTGGCGATCCGTTCAGCCTGTTCGGCGAAGGCCTGCGCGGCGAGCAGCAGGCGCGCGCGGAGACCGCTCGGCCGATCCGCAACGCCGAGCGCAAGGCGCTCGATAGGCTCGGGCTCGACATCGGCGCCACCCCGCATCAAGTGAAGATGCGCTTCAAGGAACTGGTGAAGCAGTTTCATCCCGACGCCAATGGCGGCGATCGCTCGACCGAGGATCGGCTGGTCGAGGTCATCCAAGCGTACAACTACCTGAAATCGGCCGGGTTCGGCTGAACAAAGGGCACGGTTGGATCGGGTCGAATGATCTCAGCATTGCCTCCGGCAATGGCGCGACCGTCGTCGAGCACGCGGACGCGCAACGGCCGCTAAATCGCTCCGACCGTCCAGACCACGATCTCTCCGGCCACCTGTGAGAACGCCTGGTTGAGCGCCGCGACCGCATCCGCTGCCTCGGTGCTTTTGGCGGGGATGCTTGCCGTGAACATGCGCGCGCCGGCGACCACTCCCTTGTCGCTGACGAGCCGCGCCGTGACGTCGACCACCGCATTCGGTGACGGTTCCAACATGATCTGGAAGCTGCGGATCGCCAGCTCCAGCCGGTATTCCGCCGTGAGCTGCTCGAGCGGCCGGCTCACGGCGCTGAGCTGATGCGCATTCTCGAAGCTTTGCACGATCCTCGCCTGCAACAGCTTCGGCAGGTTGTCGGTCCACTGCGCAGCGTTGACGTTTGTGTAGGTGCCCGCGCCGCTGCGGATCAGGATCTTCTGCGTGTCGAACAGAATAATGGCGCTGGGGTCGGGCACGACGAGGTGGCCCTTGATGGTCTTCGCGATCTGCGGAAAGGCGGTCGCCGCCGCGAGGTCGTAGATCGCCGGGCCCTGCTTCGGCGCGCCGGTACCGGCTAGGTTCTCCAGTCCGCCGATGAGGCCTTCGACGCGCTGCGAATTGCGCCCAAGCATATCGGCGAAGGTCGCGATACCCGTTATCGCCGTGTGCAGCGGCTCCGCATTCTGCTTCAGGATGTCGTCGACACGGCGCAGCGTCTCCTGCGCCGACTCGGTCAGGCTGCGGCCGGCATCGGGCGCCGCGATAAGGGCCGCTGGATGCCCGTTTTCAGACGTCAGCCGCGGCGCCTGCGCCGAGCCGCCTTTCAGCGCGATCGCCGGGGCGCCGGTGAATCCCAGATAGGTGATGTCCACCTGGGTGTCGGCGCGGATGGGCGTCTGCGGATCGACGGAGATCGCGGCGGTGACTTGCTTCGGATTGTTGGGATTAAGATGGATGCGTGTCACGGTGCCGGCGCGGATGCCGTTGAACAGGACGCCCGCGCCTGCGGTTAGCCCCGACACCGGCTGCTCGAAGCGGACATCGTAGACCGCACGCTGTCCGAAACCGCCGAGGGTCTTGATCCAATAAACAAAACCGAAGCCGGCCAGCAGAACGGCCAGCGCGAAGGAGCCGATCAGGATGTAGCGGGCGCGGGTCTCCATGATGCCGTTCCAGTCAAGGCTCTAAAGCCCTTGCGCGCCGCGCGCGGGCCGATCAGTTCCGGCTGAGGGAAATGGACGCCTTCACGGTCTGTCCGCCACCCTGCGAATCGATGGTCACGCTTTGCCGCCGGTTGCGGGTCACCATTACCAGATCGGCGGCGAAGCCCCCACTTTCGACGTGAACGTCCAGGCGCTCGCCGTTCGCACGGCCGATGGCCGTGCCGCCGGTATTGCGGCTGCGTTCGGTCCATTGTCCGGTGATCTCGTTGTGCTCGTCGGCCGTGAACTGGCCGGCAAGATCGAAATTATAGCTGTCGCTGGCGCAGCGCAGTTGCAGATCGACTTCATGCTGACTGCTGCCGCGCTGGCGGTAATTCGCGTTGCAACGGATGCGTTCTGGGGCATTGCCGCCGGTCCGGACGGTTCCCGTTCCGGACCAGGTGCCGCTGAAATCGGCAAAGGGTCCCGTGACCGCCGCTGTGGGCAGTAGCGGGATGAAGAACGCGGAGACCAGGGCGACTAGACAGCAGACGATGAGGGCGGCGGGCGAAAAGCGGCCAAATGTGCGCTGCAAAGGAAATCTCCTCGTTCAAGATCTGTAGCGGGCGACGAAGGCTTGTTGCCCGCCTTAACCGCAGACGGGGTGGTTCTGGTTCCCGAAAGAGCATCTATCACGGCATTTCTTTGGATTTCGTATCATTGACCCCGATCAAGAGTCATTGACCCCGATCAAGGATTTTATCGGCCCGCATGAGGGGTTGGCGCGGGCTGCCATGGTTAATCGCCTATGGAACGAGCATTGCCGAGGCGGCGCAGTTGCCAATCCGTTAGGATACCGCAACGGAAGAGTCCGCTTCTCGCACTTAGCGGACGTGTCCATCGCGTTGGTGGATGTCTGCTTTTTGGCGAATAGCGGACATAGCGCACAGCGTGTTTTAGGAGGACACGCCCTAACCGCGCGGCTGCCAACGCAACCCAGCCCCGCCTTCCGCTCAGGCCCGATCGNNAATCGCCGGCAAACCTTACGAAAACTTGCCCGACATGAAGGTGTCGATCCGGCAGCAATTCGGCATCGATAGCGACATGGAAGTGCCGGCCTATTCCAAGCCCGATGAGCACGTGCCCGACATCGACCCCGATTACCGGTTCGACCCGCCGACCACGCTCGCGATTCTCGCCGGCTTCGCCAGGAACCGCCGCGTCATCGTGACCGGCTATCACGGCACCGGCAAGTCCACCCATATCGAGCAGGTGGCGGCGCGACTCAACTGGCCCTTGGTGCGCGTCAATCTCGACAGCCATATCAGCCGCATCGATCTGATCGGCAAGGATGCCATCGTCATCAAGGATAACCAGCAGATCACCGAGTTCCGCGAAGGCATCTTGCCATGGGCGCTGCAAAACAATGTGGCGCTCTGCTTCGACGAATACGACGCCGGCCGGCCGGACGTGATGTTCGTGATCCAGCGCGTGCTGGAAGCCTCCGGCCGCCTGACGCTGCTCGACCAGAGCAAGGTGATCAAGCCGCATCCCTATTTCCGCCTGTTCGCCACCGCCAACACGGTCGGCCTCGGCGACACCTCGGGCCTCTATCACGGCACCCAGCAGATCAACCAGGGCCAGATGGACCGCTGGTCGATCGTCACCACGCTGAANNGGCCGCGACATCGTCAACAAGATGGTGCGCGTCGCCGACTTGACGCGCAACGCTTTCATGAACGGCGACATCTCGACGGTGATGAGCCCGCGCACGGTGATCACCTGGGCGGAGAATTCCGAAATCTTCAACGATATCGGTTTCGCGTTCCGGCTCACCTTCCTGAACAAGTGCGACGAGCTGGAGCGGCCGATCGTGGCCGAGTTCTATCAGCGCTGCTTCGGCGTCGAGCTGCCGGAGAGTTCAGTCAACGTGGCGCTGAGCTAGGTTTGCCTCTCCCTGCAAGCGGGAGAGGGAGAAAAACCATGGCCTCGAATATCAGAAGCAAACCGTCGTCGAAGGACTCGCCGACCGAGCCGTTCAAGCGGGCGGTCGCCGGCTGCTTGCGCGCGATCGCGCGCAAGCCCGATCTCGAAGTGTCGTTCGCCGCCGAGCGTCCCGGCCTGATAAGTGGGAAAGTGCGGCTGCCGGAGCCGCCGCGCAAGCTCAGCAAGGGCGAGGCGGCGATCGTGCGCGGTCATGCCGATGCTATTGCATTGAGAATTGCCTGCCACGATCCGGCGGTGCATCGCCGCCTGCAGCCGGCCGGCCAGCAGGGGCGCGCGGTGTTCGAGGCGGTCGAGCAGGCGCGCGTCGAGGCGATCGGTGCGCGGCGCATGGACGGCGTCGCCAAGAATCTGTCCGCCATGCTGGACGAGCGCTTTCACCGCGGAAAATTCGACGAGATCACCGAGCGCGCCGACGCGCCGATCGAGGACGCGCTGGCGCTCTTGGTGCGCGAGCGCCTCACCGGCATGGCGCCGCCGCCGGCGGCCAAGAAGCTGGTCGATCTCTGGCGTCCGCTGATCGAGGACCGCGCCGGGCGCGATCTCGACCGGCTGGAAACCGTGCTCGAGGACCAGCGCCAGTTCGGCGACGCGGTGCATGACCTGCTCGACGCGTTAGAGATGGGCGACGACCGCAGCCGCGACTCCGAGGACGAAGACGAGGACGGCGAGGAGGATCGCCGCAAGCAGGATTCCGGCGAGGACGGCGACGCCGCCGACAGCGACGAGATGCAGCGCATGAGCACGGAGGACAGCCAAGTGTCCGCCGAGGACATGCCGGATGCCGCCGCCGAGGCGGCCGATGCGCCGACCGCCGACATGGCCGACGACACCGATATGGGCGACGCCGAAACCCCGGGCGAGCCGCAGCGGCCGCGNNGCCGAGGAGCTGTGCGAGCCGGAGGAACTGGACCGGTTGCGCGGCTATCTCGACAAGCAGCTCTCCAATCTGCAGGGCGTGGTCGCCCGCCTCGCCAATCGCCTGCAACGCCGGCTGATGGCGCAGCAGAACCGCTCCTGGGAGTTCGATCTTGAGGAAGGCGTGCTCGATCCGGCCCGCCTGTCGCGCATTGTCATCGATCCCCTGCATCCGCTCTCGTTCAAGGCCGAGAAGGAGATGCAGTTCCGCGACACCGTGGTGACGCTGCTNNCGCCCGATCACGGTCGCCGCCACCTGCGCCGACATCCTGGCGCGCACGCTCGAGCGCTGCGGCGTCAAGGTCGAGATCCTCGGCTTCACCACGCGCGCCTGGAAGGGCGGGCAGTCGCGCGAGCAATGGCTCACCGCCGGCAAGCCGGCCAATCCCGGCCGGCTCAACGACCTGCGCCACATCATCTACAANNTCGGCCGATGCGCCCTGGCGACGCGCGCGCAAGAATCTCGGCTTGATGATGCGCGAGGGCCTGCTCAAGGAAAACATCGACGGCGAGGCGCTCGACTGGGCGCATAAGCGGCTGTTGGCGCGCACCGAGCAGCGCAAGATTCTGATGATGATCTCCGACGGCGCGCCGGTCGACGATTCGACGCTGTCGGTCAATCCCGGCAATTATCTCGAGCGCCATCTGCGCTGGGTGATCGAGGAGATCGAAACCCGTTCGCCGGTGGAGCTGATCGCCATCGGCATCGGTCACGACGTGACGCGTTACTATCGGCGCGCCGTTACCATCGTCGATGCCGAGGAACTCGGCGGCGCCATGACCGACAAGCTGGCCGAACTGTTCGAGGAGAACGCCGCCGTCGAGCGGCCGCGCCCGGTGCGGCGGAGACGCGTCGATTGAGGCCGATTTCCCGCCGCTGGCTCACCGCCGGCACGCTGATCGCCGCGCTGATCCTGATCGTCGGCTCGTTCGCGCTGGCCCAGGCGCCGCGTACCAGCGCTACGGTCACGCGCATCGCGATTGCGGCGACGCCGATCGAAGCCTTCGACAACCGCGATCCCACGCGCATCCGTTTCGGCGCACTGGAATTCCGCGGCGGCCTGGTGCTGACCTCCGAGTATCGGGCCTTCGGGGGCANNTGCGCGGCCGCATCGTCTATCGCGACGGCAAGCCCGCCGGCATCGCCGACGCCGAGATGGCGCCCATGCTCGCCTGGGACGGCAAGCCGCTGGCCGCGCATCGCTGGTACGACGCCGAATCGCTCACCGAGCTCGACGGGCAGCTCTATGTCGGCATCGAGCGAGTCGAAAAGATCGTGCGCTTCGACTATCGCCGCGACGGTCTCGCCGCGCGCGGCAAGCCGATCAAGGTACCGGACGATTTCAAGACCTTCACCTACAACAAGAGCCTGGAATGCCTGGCGGCGCCGCCGAAGGGTTCGCCGCTCGCCGGCCAACTGATCGTCGTCACCGAGCACAGCCTCGACGCGCAAGGCAATCATCGCTCTTATATTCTCGACGGCAATCGGGTCGCGCGCTTTTCCGTCAAGCGAAGCGACGATTTCGACGTCAGCGACTGCACCATCCTGCCGCCGGCGGATTTGCTGCTGCTCGAGCGCCGCTTTTCGCTGCTGCGCGGCCTCGCCATGCGCATCCGCCGCATCCCGCTCGTCAGCATCAAGCCGGACACATTGATCGACGGCAAGCCGCTGATCGTGGCCGATCTCGCCTACCAGATCGACAACATGGAAGGTATCGCGGTGCATANNCAGCGCAATCTGCTGCTGCAATTCGCGCTGGTGGGGGAATAGTTTTTTGTCATTTCGGGGCGCGGGCGAAGCCCGCGAACCCGGAATCCATAATCAACGTCGCCTAATTCTGTCATCACCGGGCTTGTCCCGGTGATCCCGCTTAGGTTGGCACGATGCGTCCCTAAACGAGATGCCCGGCACAAGGCCGGGCAT
>PKXB01000156.1 GCA_003133345.1 Hyphomicrobiales bacterium
ACAGGTTCTTCAGGTCGCGCGGTACTTTAATCGAATCCAACATTTCGCTTCCAGTCTGCGTGATGAGTGGCGATTTAGCTCAGGAATCCTTGGAACAAGCTAGCTATATGAATAAAAGTATAAGGCAAGAATTATACCAAATCCATATTGCCATTTCCCAGTCGGTTTAGCGTAACCACCATATAAACAACCACTTTCCTTGGGCCAACCAGCAGCCATTTAATCACATGGCGCCCTAGGTACTTAAGTATCCAGCGTCGCGAAACCAGCGTACGGCGTCGTCAATTCCTTCAGTATAACGCCTCGAGCGATAGCCGAGTTCCTGCTCGGCTTTGGTCGATGCGAAGAACATACGGTATTTCGCCATGTAAACTCCGTCCAGGGTCGCAAAAGGTTCGCGTCCCGTGACGTTGGCCACGGCTTCGGCGACAAACGCAACCGGGATGAGAGCACGCCACGGAAGCCGCACCCGTGCCGGGCGGCGGCCGACTAGGCCGGCGATATCGCGCAGCATCTGCGAGAACAAGACATCCTGCCCGCCGAGAATGTAGCGCTCGCCGATCTTCCCGTGACGCAACGCCGCGAGATGGCCGCTGGCCACGTCGTCCACATGCACGAGGTTGAGCCCGGTGTCGATGAATGCCGGAATGCGGCCCTTGGCGGCTTCGATAATGATCCTGCCCGTCGGCGTGGGCCGCACATCGCCCGGGCCAATCGGCGTCGAGGGATTAACGATGACGGCGGCGAGACCTCGTTCCGCCACCATGGCCTCGACCAATCGTTCGGCCGCGATCTTGCTGCGCTTGTAGACGCCGATGCCCTGATCCTCGCGCAGTGGACTGGTCTCATCCGCGGCCATCCCATCGGTTCGCAAGGCGATGGTCGCCACGCTGCTGGTGTAGATGACGCGCTCGACGCCCGCACGCATCGCCTCCTCCATGAGGTTGCGGGTTCCTTCGACGTTAGAGGCAAAGATCTCGCTGGGGTCGCGCGCCCATAGGCGATAATCCGCCGCCACGTGAAAAGCGTAACGCATGCCGGCGATCGCGCGCTCGACGGATTTCCGGTCGCGTAGGTCGCCTTCGAAAAAATCCAAGCCTAACCCGGCGAGGTGTGCGCGTGGACTTGTGCCACGAACCAGCGCCCGCACCGAAAAGCCGGCCTCGACTAGTTTGCGTGCGACGGCCGAGCCGACGAATCCGCTTGCTCCGGTGACGAGAATCTTTTCCTTATTGCTCATGCGGGCTGCCGTTGCCGATCTGCTACAGTCGGTCGTCTATTCGAGTTGCGGCTAAAGGGAAAGCTCAATCCAAGCGCAGGGTAGCGATCGGTGTCCGCACCCTTTCGTGCGGCCGTCGGCGGTCGGATCGATTTGCCTCAGAGTATCGCCGCCTGGCGTAATTAAAATAAGGGCGCATCTATCGCGGCATGAAATTTGCTTTATAAAGCTGGTCTAGGGGCACCAATGGCGGGAAACAGATTGGACGATTCATGGGCCTCCCAATTGCCGGGGGGCCGAACGATTCCTTGCGCCATTCCTTCAACCAGCCGTGACATCACAGACCTTGACCAGCCGGCTTGTTTGGACGTGGCGTGCGCTCCGGCGGACCGCTTCGTCATCGCACTCGTAGGGTTAGCTTTCGAAGCCCGCATTGCGTCCGGGCCAGGCGTGGTCGTTATCTGTCGCAACACGGAAAGCGAGGTTGCCTCATCGCTCAACCACGCCGTCAAAAGAGGGTCCCGCAGCATCATCAGTTTCGGAGTGGCGGGCGGGCTCGCTCCGCATTTGCGCCCGGGCAACTGGATCGTTGCGTCATCGATCATCGACGCGCAGCAGATTCGCCCGACCCATCGTGTTTGGTCGGAAAAGATCCTGGAGATGATCCCGGGCGCGGAACACATGCCCATCGCGGGCGTCGACACTGCGGTCGCCGACCCTGAAGCCAAACGGCGAATGCACGTCGAGACCGGTGCGGCAACAGTCGACATGGAGTCGCATCTCGTCGCCCGGCACGCATCGACCCACGGGCTGAGCTTCGCAGCGGTCAGGGTGGTCATCGATCCGGCGCATCGGGCTGTGCCGGAGGCGGCGCTTGCCGGCATGCGCCCCGACGGAGGCACGAGTGTAACGGCAGTCATGCGCGAACTGATCGCCGGACCTTCCCAGTTGTCCGGCCTGCTCCGCGTCGCGTATGATGCCTATGCGGCGCGCCGCGCCCTGCTCCGCGCCCGCCGGCTGCTGGGGCCGGGTTTCGGCCTCCTCGGTCTCAACGAAGTCTGATCTGACCGGAAATAACCTCTTCCAGAGCCCATTCCGGACCTTCCCGCAGTGGCGTTGACGCCCCGGTGGACATAAGTATGGTCCGCGTGCGGACCGGAAACGGCCCTCACGCTAGGAACACCGCAAAGACCGTCATATGAGCACCGCGACACAAGAACGTCATAAATCGATTGCCGTGGACGTTGGCGGCGTCATGGTCGGCGGCGGCGCGCCCATCGTCGTGCAGTCGATGACCAATACCGACAGCGCCGACGTCGAAGGCACCGCACGCCAGGTAGCGGCGCTTGCCCGTGCCGGCTCCGAACTCGTGCGTATCACCGTCGATCGTGACGAGGCCGCGGCCGCCGTGCCGCATATCAAGGAGCGGCTCGCCAAAATGGGCGTGTCGGTGCCAATCATCGGCGACTTCCATTACATTGGGCACCAACTGCTGGCGGATCATCCTGGCTGCGCCGAGGCGCTCGACAAATACCGCATCAACCCCGGCAATGTCGGATTTAAGAACAAGCGAGATCCGCAGTTCACGCAGATTGTCGAGATGGCGCTCAAGCACGGCAAGCCGGTGCGCATCGGCGTCAATTGGGGCTCGCTCGACCAGGAATTGCTCACCCGCCTGATGGACCAGAACGCGAAGTCGTCCTCACCGCGCGGCGCCCGCGAAGTGATGCACGAGGCCATGGTGCAATCGGCGCTGCTGTCGGCGGCGCGCGCCGAGGACATCGGCCTGCCGAAGAATCGCATGATACTGTCAGCGAAAGTGTCGGCGGTGCAGGACCTGATCGCGGTCTACACTGAACTTGCGCGCCGCTCTGACTACGCGCTGCATCTTGGGCTGACCGAAGCCGGCATGGGGTCGAAGGGCATCGTCGCTTCCAGCGCCGCCATGGGCGTGCTGCTGCAACAGGGCATCGGCGATACCATCCGCGTCTCGCTCACGCCGGAGCCGAACGGTGACCGCACGCTCGAGGTGCAGGTGGCGCAGGAGCTGTTGCAGACCATGGGGCTTCGGACGTTCGTTCCGCTGGTCGCCGCCTGTCCCGGCTGCGGCCGCACGACATCCACCACGTTCCAGGAACTTGCCTCCGACATCCAGGGCTTCATCCGCAACTCGATGCCGGGATGGAAGAAGCAATATCCGGGCGTGGAGACGCTCACCGTCGCGGTGATGGGCTGCATCGTCAACGGACCGGGCGAGAGCAAACACGCCGATATCGGCATCTCGCTGCCCGGCACCGGCGAGCAGCCGACCGCGCCGGTATTCATCGACGGGAAGAAGGCAGCCACGCTGCGTGGCCCGACGCTCACGGCCGATTTCAAGCAAATGGTCACGGACTACATCGAGCGGCGGTTCGGCCACGCGGGGCGGAGCGCGGAAGGCGGCAGGGTTCTCCACCTAGATGATGTCGCACCGGTGCAGTAATCTCTCGGCCAGTGGTGTAAATAATCCTTCAGGTCACTACCGAGGGGGCTGAAAAGCCCGGAATCCATGGGTCCGCCTTCTCAAAATCCGACACTATCTTTTTCGGTCAAAAGCAAGCCTTCTCGATCCGGCGATCTCACGGACCGTTTTAAACAGTGCCTGGATCAGGTGGCAGCCGACACCGAGGGCCTGCTCGACCGGTTGCTGTCACCCAAACCGGTCTCCGGCGAGCTAGCGCGCCCCGCCCGCCTCCTGGACGCCATGCGCTATGCAAGCCTGGGAGGTGGCAAGCGGGTCCGCCCTTTTTTGGTCGTTGAAACCGCGAAACTATTCGGGGTGCCGCGACGGCAGGCCCTGATGGTTGCCGCCGCGCTCGAGTGCGTGCACTGCTATTCGCTCGTTCACGACGACCTTCCCGCGATGGATGACGACGCGTTGCGTCGGGGAAGACCCACCGTTCATAAGGCTTTCGACGAAGCAACCGCGATCCTGGCAGGCGATGGGCTTTTGACCTTCGCCTTCGATATCCTCTCTCGCCCGCAAACACACGCAAAGCCCGACATCAGAATTGCGCTCACTTCCGCACTTGCGCGAGCCGCCGGCGTCGGCGGAATGGTTGGCGGGCAAATGCTCGATCTTGCGGCCGAAGGTCGATTTGCAAATGGCCGGGGACGCCAACTTGATTTCGGCGATGTAAAAACTTTGCAATCAATGAAAACCGGAGCGCTCCTGAAGTTTGCCTGCTCGAGTGGAGCCATGCTCGGCGAGGCACCCCGAAAGGCGCGTGCGGCGCTCGAACGTTACGGTTCGGCGGTCGGCGAAGCCTTTCAAGTCGCCGATGACTTGCTCGATATCGACGGCGATGCAGCCACTGTTGGCAAGGCGACAGGAAAAGATGCGGCCGCCCACAAGGCGACATTCCTGAGCCTACTGGGGGTCGATGGTGCGCGGAAACGGCTCAAGACACTTATTGACGAGGCTGAGACGGCGGTCGCGTCGTTTGGCAAAGACGGTGCGATTTTGAAAGCGGCAGCGCATTTCATCGCAAATCGCCGCAGTTGAAAATTGAATGCGGCGCTGCCCTTTGCCGCGCGCGTGCCTCTGCCGAAGATCATATTCGCGCGTAGCGTCAGGCTGCGCACGCCGGCGCTTGCCGTGCCTAGTGCCTATCTGGAATGGTATGAGCACTATACTTAAACTCATGCTCATGCGATTGTTACACTGTGCGCATACGCTTGGTGACCGCACATGCTTGCTCCGCGTTTCATTTCGGTACGGCCGCAACTGATATTTCTATAGAGTGCATCCGTGACAAGCCCTTCGACGCCGGAACCCGACTTGGTGAAATCGCCGCGCGCGATAGTGCCCCGAAACCTGGCGCTTGGAATCGAGCGCATTGGGTTCATCCCGCTCCCCTACCGGTTCATATCCGTCGTCGTCTTTGCCGTTCTTTGTATCGCCGCCGCAGTCGGATTTGCTCGTCTGAAAGTTGACGACTCGCTCAGTCAACTGTTCCGGTCCGATACGGCCGAATACAAAACCTACGAAGACGTCACGCGCAACTTTCCCTCCAGCGAATTCGACGTTTTGATCGTGATCGAAGGCCCCACGCTGCTCGATCGGTCCTCACTCGAAAAACTGCGCGAACTGGTGACCGACCTCCAGCTCATCGACGGCACCCGCGGCCTCATCTCGCTGTTTTCCGCGCGCGAGCCTCCGCAGGGTGGCAATATACCGGCCCCGCTCTTTCCCAATCCCTTGCCGGAAGGTGCGGAATACCAAAATCTCATTGCACGCGTGATATCGAACGAAATCATTCGCGGCAAATTGTTGTCGGACGACGGCAAGCTCGCTTTGGTCGTGCTCGCGCTCGACCCGGCTGCGGCCCGGGAAAAGCTTTCCGGCGTCATTCGCAATGTCCATCAAGCTATTGACGAAAATTTGGTGGAAACTGAGCTCAGCGTCCAGTTGTCCGGCGTCCCGGTGATGCAGTTCGAGATTCGCAATGCGATCGAGCGCGACCGGCTCGTCTATAATGCGCTTGGGTTTGCTATCGGCTGCTTGATTGCGGTCCTGTTCTTCCGCCGCGTGTCTTTCATGATCATCGCCGCCGCGCCCCCGCTTGCCGCCATTCTGCTGGCGCTCGGCACGCTCGGCTGGCTCGGCTTTAGCCTAAACATTTTTTTGAATGTGATGACGCCGCTTATCATGGTCATCAGCTTTTCCGACAGTATGCAGCTCACTTTCGCGGCGCGCGACCGGCTGATCGCCGGCGACGATAAATATACCGCCTTCCGCAATGCCCTTCTCATCGCCGGGCCGGCTTGCGTGCTCACGCATGCCACCGCCGGCGTTTCGTTCATCGCCCTGATGTTCTCGACCTCCGACCTGATCCGAACTTTCGGCGAGGCCGGACTCATCGCCACTCTCATTGCCATAGCGGCGGTGCTGACGATGGTGCCGTTGCTCGGGGTCTTGCTCATTCACAACGAGGCGGGGTTTGCATCGAGCGTGAGGGGCATGGACAAGGCGCTCGACGTTTTGCGGCGGTTTTGCGGGTGGATCGCCCTTCGCATGGTCGCTCATCCGGGCCTCTATGCGCTGGCCGGCCTGCTCGTGGTGCTCGGTCTTTCGCTCGGCTATATCCAGCTTCAGCCGCGCTACCGGCTCGCCGATCAGGTGCCCGACCGGGAGCACGCCGTTGCGGCCAGCCAGCGGCTCGACGTT
This sequence comes from Hyphomicrobiales bacterium, assembly GCA_003133345.1. GTDB lineage: Bacteria > Pseudomonadota > Alphaproteobacteria > Rhizobiales > Xanthobacteraceae > Pseudolabrys. The sequence goes on from PKXB01000156.1 coordinate 6,429, forward strand.
AAATTGACCGGCGCCAATCCGATTGACGTGCTGATCGAGTTTCCGCAGGGACGGACCCTCTACGCGCCCGAATCCCTTGCCGTCATCGCCGATGTGCATTCGATACTCGAGCAACAGGCGGGGGTCGGCAACGTCTGGTCGCTGGAAACGTTGCGCCGCTGGCTGGCGGATAAGATGAATAAGTCGGACGTCGCCACCCTCAAGCAATATGTCGACTTGCTTCCACCCTATCTCACGCGGCGGTTCATCTCCGCCAAGCAAGACGCCGTCATCGTCAATGGCCGTGTTCCCGACGCCGACGCCAGCAAGCTGCTGCCCATCGTCGCTACCCTCGACAAGAAACTAAACGCCCTAAGCGCGAAATATCCCGGCTATACGATTGGGGTCACCGGCTTATCCGTGATCGCCGCGCGCAACAGCGCGATTATGATCGACAAGTTGAGCCGCGGGCTGACGATCGAGATCGTCTTCGTCGCCGCGTTTATTGGCCTGGCATTCCGGTCTTTCATTGTCATGCTGGTCAGTATCTTGCCGGGACTTTTCCCGATCGTTTTGGCGGGCTGCTTGTTGTGGGTGACCGGCCTCGGATTGCAATTTGCGAGCGTCATCGCGCTGACGGTCTCGTTCGGCCTGGGCTTGAGCGCGACCATTCATTTCCTCAACCGATTGCAGATCGAGGACACCGAGCCGGATCCCGCGGTGGGCGTCGAGCGCGCGACCATTCTTGTCGGGCCGCCGTTGATCCTGACATCAGCCGTGTTGGCGTGCGGGCTGGCAATGACGGTCTTTTCCAGCCTCCCCTCGCTCCGCTTGTTCGGATGGCTGAGCGCGTTTGCGATGATCTCGGCGCTGATCGCCGATTTGCTCATTTTGCGGCCAACGGCCACGTTCCTCAGCAAGATCGCACGGCGCATCGCCGTGCGGCCATCGAGCCGGTCGCCGGCTGAATAGGCCTTTCGCGAGCGAGACCCCGGCGGCCTAGCCGCGCCGCAGGCTGATTGACGCGCCCTTGATGCCGGCGTTCGGGTCGGCTGTTTTGATGACAACCGATTGCCGGTTACCGTGCGTAATCAGGCTTAACGTGGCGGTGAAGCTCGGGCTCTCTGCGCGGGCATGGATATGATCACCTTCGGCCGTGCCGGAGATTGTCCCGCCTACGCCGTGCGTGGATTCGCTCCACGTCCCGCTGACGGCACGGCCGGCTAAATCGGCACTGCTAGAGAGATTGAAATTGAAACTATCGCTGGCGCAGCGAATACTGAGCTGGAGATTGTGTTGATGCGCCAGCGCATCGTATGACGCCCGGCACCTTATTGGCTCACGGGTGCCGTTCGACAGATCGATTGTGCCAGACCCGGCCCATTGGCCGGCCAATCGCTCGAAAGGTCCTACACGCTGCGCATGACCGGTCCCGTAGCTAGAAAGCAATACGGCAAGAACGAAGATCATGCCGCGCGTCAAATTAGCCAGGTTCATGTTTGGCACCCCATCGCAGAACAGGCGATTTTCCCCCGCCTTCGCTTCACTCTCGTCATTTTTGTAATTTCGAGCAAGCTGTCACGGCCAGTCAACGACCACGATCGAAATGCGACCGGTAAATCCGAGGGACACTCTAGCCTATTCCGTTG
>PKXB01000148.1 GCA_003133345.1 Hyphomicrobiales bacterium
CTGCCAGACCAGGAACAGCGTGGCGACGACGCAGATCGGCATGAGGATGTAGAGCGTGCAGCGGGTGATATCGACCCAGAAATTGCCGACGGTCTTGGCCGAAGCGCGCGCGAAGCCGCGAATCAGCGCGAGCGCGAGCACGATGCCGGTCGCCGCCGACAGGAAGTTCTGGTGNNAAGGTCGGGCGCCACCGCCGATTGTTCGGCTGGATTGAATGGCAGAACGGCCTGAAAACGCATCAACCCATAGAGGATGAGAAATCCGCCGACGTGAAAGAACAGCATGCTGACGGTGTAGATCAGCCAGCTCTGCTCGCGCTTTTCGTCCACGCCGCCGATGCCGTAGAGCACGGCTTCGACCGGGCGCAGCACCGGCGACAGAAAGGTGCGCTCGCCGTTGAAGACGCGCGTCATGTAGGCGCCGAGCACCGGCGTCAGCGCGACGATGATCGCGCAGTAAAGCAGAATTTGAATCCACCCAATCGTGGTCATGACACGCCTCTCAGATCAAAATCGCTCAGGACGCAGCAGAGCGTAGGTGAGGTAGATCAACAGCCCCGCGGTCACGAGGCCGGCGAGTGAATAGTCTAAAACCATGGCAGCCCCCTAAAGCCGGTCGCAGACGACGGCGTAGCCGATCGACAGCGCGAAGAAGACGAGCCCCATGGCAAGCATGATGAAGTCGAGCATGTAGCGCTCCCTTTCAAAGGGTCCGGAGCAATCTCTCAAATAGGATTCGACCAATAAAGAAGCGATGTGAATTGTCATGGCGGCACATCAAGAGGAAATAAAGATTTCGCCGATGGGCCGTGCCGATTGTCACAATTCTCAGTCTTTATGACCGCTTTATAAGCAAGCGTTGATTTCCCAATCGAATTCCTATGCGACGGCGCCCACATTGCGGGACACGGAGGCTGGAAAGGCTTCCGCAAGAAGAACAAGGAAAGACTTCGATGACTGCCCTCATGCTCGAAAACCTCAAGCTTATCATGCTCTTCTTGCTGATCGGCTCCGTTATTGGCCTTTCGCATCTCGGTAGCGGGAAGGCCAAGCCGGCGCGCCATAAGCGGCTTCGCGGCTACGGCCGGCCTGCAACGGCTCGCCTCTAAAGGAGCGGGAAATGTCTGTCATCGCACACAGGAAAAACGTGGAGATTCCGGCCGCGGCTGGGCAAGCGGATCGCACAGCGATCGCATCCCTAGTGCCAGCGACCATCAGCTTCCTGCGCAAGGCGATCAGGAGCGGCACAAGGCTGCTTATGCATGTCGCAGAGGTTTTCGCCGAAGCACGGCTGCAGAGGGCGGCGATCGAGGCCGAGCTCTATCTCAACCGCTACAAGCACTCGTCGAAAAACGACGACGATCTGCCGATCGTCCGTTGAATCGTCACAACGATCCTCAAGGAGACGTGTCATGAAACATACGGAACCTCCCTCGCCGCAATCGTGTACTCGATCGTCGCTCTTCCTGATCGGTAAAGACAGCCGGGGCCATTGGGTAGTCCAGGACGATCAGGGCAGCTGCGGCGGACTTTTTGTCAATCGCGCCGAAGCCCTCAAGTTCGCAATGTTTGAGAATGGAAATCGGCCGCAAGCGGTCATTATGGTTCCAGGTATTTTTGAACTCGATATCAGCGGCAAGGCTGGTCCGGAACAGCGCCTGCCATCCAACACCATACAAATGCAACAGGTGGCGTAAGGCCAGGACGATGTCCACCGTCGGCCGCCACGTTTCAAAGCTCTCGGGCTATGCGCCCGCGCTACCGACGCCGTTTGGCGACGACGGCAACATCGACGTTGCGGCATTCGAACAATTCTGCGATCGCCAGCTCCGCGCGGGCGCCACCGCGCTCGTCGTCTGCGGAACGACCGGCGAAGCGCCCACGTTGAGCCCGGCAGAACACGAGACACTCATTGAAATCGCGGTTGCCATCGCGCGCGGCCGGGTTCCGGTGATCGCGGGCGCCGGCTCGAATTCGACAGCTCATGCCATCGAATTGACTCAAGACGCCGAGGCAGCGGGGGCCGACGCCATCCTGTCGGTCGTGCCGTACTACAACAAGCCGACGCAAATCGGCCTGCACGGCCATTTTAGCGCCATCGCGAATGCGACCGGATTGCCGATCATCCTCTACGACGTACCGTCGCGAACCGTCTGCGGCCTTGCCGATGAAACGATTACCCGGCTGGCCGAGATGCCGGGAATAATCGGCCTCAAGGACGCCACCGGCGACGTGACCCGACCGACGCGGCTGCGGTCGCTGCTGGGGCCGGATTTCAGACTTCTCACCGGCGACGACACGACCGCGCTCGCCTTCATTTCGCAAGGCGGCAACGGCTGCATTTCCGTCACGTCCAATGTCGCGCCGGGCTTGTGCCGGAATATGTTTCTGGCCTGCCGGCAGGGGCAGATCGCCAGTGCGCAGCGCTGGGTCATTCCGGTCGCGAAATTGACCGCCGCGCTATTTCGGGAATCCAGTCCGTCGCCGCTCAAATACGCGCTGAGCCTGCTTGGCCTCATGTCGCCCATGGTCCGCTTGCCGCTGGTCGAGTTGACCGACCAGAGCAAGGCCGAGGTCGCCGCGGCAATGATACTGGTCTGTGAAAATCATGCCGACTACATGATCGGTAAACTGTGCGAACCCGAGCGTAGCAGCCGTCGAGCGGTCGCCGGGTAGCTCGGATCGCCGCTTTTCAGCATTTATGACGCGCTTATGGAGAAGCGCTGATTTCCCAATCGAATTCCTATGCGACGGCACACACATGCAGGCACCGGAAGAAACAACGCTTCCGCAATAACAAGGAGTGACTGCGATGACTGCCCTTGTGCTCGAAAACCTCGCCGCCCTGCCGGCCATGGGGCGAAGCCTGCGGATGTTGCTGACGCGCCTGGCGCGGGCACTTGACGCGCTGGTCAGCGCACAGGCCGCCCGCAGCATCCCGGAGTGGCGGATGCGTCAGGTACAAAGCGAGATCAATCGCTATTAGGATATTATTCGTGCTGGTGAAATGCGGCGGGACACGCGGGCTAAACATTAGCTGGCCGCATCTCCGCTTTGGGTCGATAGTGTTGAAAAAGTCTCCGTAAATTGGCTGTGGAATTAGATTTTGAAATAATCGAATCCGCGTGAATGAATTTTTGAATCAAGATTGCGTCTTGGTGCAGGATTTTGAATCAATCTTTCCCGGGGCCCCCTTCAAAATCGTTTTTCAACAGTATCGGTCATAACCGAAAGTGAAGCCGTCCGGTTTTGATGTCGGTTCTTATTCAGAAAGCAGATAATGACCGCTAGATCGCGCGCACGAAGACGCGTGTTGCGAGGTGCGACACTGAGGTGCTACACACGCAGTTGTCGCAGCGAAATTGTTTGTGTTTTCAACGATCAGGCAAGAGGCGGGCGCTGGCTTCGTATCCTCCCGCCCCAGCCAGCCTTCGCAGAAGTTGTCGATCTTCATTTTGGTTTTCCCGCTGGATTATCGGCTAGCGCCTTGTGCAACTCAGCTGCCGCTTGTGCGAGCTGATCGCGATGCATGACATCCTCTCTTGGAATCCTGCCAACTGTAGCAGCTAGCTCGCGCACTATGTCAGCGAACAGACCGAAGTTGATGTGCATGTGAATCGATTTGCGGACGTCATCAGCGCCCGGCCGTTCGAGAATCAGCGCGATGCCGGTAGGATCGAGATGCGCCTCGAATCGCGATGAGCGTTCGAATGTGCCGACATAGAGTTTGTCTGGGTATTCGAGCGCGATCTCTGCCTTATCGGGGATAGGTTTCGTCATTGGAGCCTTTCTTTGACTATCCAATGGTAACATTCTTACAGAGAAACGGTAGCCGCTTTCAGATAGGTCACGATAAACGTTAGCGAGGGCTCGCAGCCTCGGACAAAACCATTGGCATTATTGTCCGAGGATTTGCGGTTCACCGAAGACCTCCGGCACTAGTTGGTTTATACTGTATAAGGACAAGTCCAACCCGGACTGGCCCAAGTGGTGGAATCTCAAGGATTGAATCATGAAAATTTGGTGGCAGAGCAGCACCCCGATTCATCGGTTGCATGATTATAGAACCACGCTGACCGCGCATCTCGACAGCGTCAAACGTCCGGACACCGAGATTCACATCAACGGTGTCGACGATGGTTCCATGGACCTGCACTACAATGCCATCGTTGCTATGAACAGTTTTGCGCCGGGCGGTGTTCTCAACAAGATGATCCAGGCCAGCGAGAAAGGTTACGACGCCATCGCGATCGGCTGCTTCCTCGATCCGGCGATGCAGGAAGCCCGCGAAGTGGTGCCAATTCCGGTTTTCGGACTGGGCGAGACATCGATGTTGGCGGCCTGCATGTACGGCCACAAGTTTTCCGGCGTCGCATTCCACGCCAAACAGTCGCAATATTACGATCGTAAGGCTTTCGAGTACGGGTTAAGTTCGCGTCATATCCCGTTTGGCGATCTCGGAATCGATTTCAATGAGGTGCAAAACGCATTCAGCAGCCCGGGCCAGATGCGGGAGCGTTTCATCAGCGAAGCGCGCCGATTGGCCGCGCAGGGCGCGGAGGTGATCCTCGCCGCGTGCGCGACGGTCAACGCGATCATTCGACGGGAGAACCTCAAGGAAGTCGACGGTGCGCTGATCCTCGACTGCAACGCCGTTCTGCTCAAGACGACGGAAGCGATGGCGGAGCTCAGCCACAGCATCGGCTTGGGCGCCAGTCGACGCCTGCTCTATCAGCGACCGCAACGCGCCGCGCTCGACGACTGGATGCGCATCTACAATTTCCGCGCCGAACCGCAACTCAGCTCCTGAGCCATGCAATTGCAAATAACGCGAAACGTCGGGGGTTATCCCTCGAGGCTCACGCTGTTTTTTTTCAAACAGGCTCAACTATTTGCAGAACTTTCTCGGGGGTAAGAGCGGACGTCCCGATGAGAGGGCGTCACGTCCAAGAATCGAAGCGCGATTTTGTAAAGTTCCCTGTTCGCAGGGAAAATAAGCAGAGCAGGGGACCATTTGCGCTGCGTCGCCAGCCAGGCCGGGCTGTGTCGTCTGCGGCTCTGACCTAATGCCGAAGCCGCGGGTGCAATTAAATCTGAACGCGATTCGTTTTCACGCGACTCGTCTCGGTCTCCCACTGCCAGCGCAGAATCGTCCGTTGCAGGGCCTGAAACTTCGTTTCAATGACGCCGTTGAACAACGGATCTTTCTGATCGTTCAATCGCGCATCGAGTTCCGCCCAATCATCCGGCCGTAAGCCCTGAACGGCGGCCGGAAACAGGAGCCGTTCTTCCTTGTCCATGTGTTGGCGCTGATGCTCGATGAAGTCGTGCACGACATCATGGAAAGTCTGCCGCAGGAACTCGCGGCCCGCCAAAATTTCCTCGACGGCCTCAACCAGCCGGCGCAAGCGTTTGGTTTCAACTTGATGCTCGGCTTCCACGTCGCCGATGCTGTTGGCGGCGGCCGAATCGCGCACCTTCAGCTTTTCGAAAACCATATCCTCTTTCGGATGATGGCAGCTCTCGGGATAGTCTTGGAAATACTGGATAACAGCCTGCAATATCTCGTAATCAGGCTCCTCGCTGCGGTCGAAGACTTCCAATTCATGCTCCAGAACAAGGAGCAACTTATCGATGTTCCGATGCTCTTCGAGCAGAATCTGAATGATATTTGACATCGATCGGTCTCGGCCGCGTGTTCATCCAAATAAGATCGTGATCGGGCAGCAATAGTCCCCGTCCTGACTGCATCTTCACAACTTGCACTAAAGATTAATGCCAAATCGACGCAGGTCTTTGCGCTATGTCAAAACGGCGATTGGGCCGATCAATTAGTAGTTTAACAGCAATTTTCCAATAGTGTTCGCGAGCCGAATCGATGATCGAAGCAAGTCCCGCGGCAGGTTTCAAAATACTGGCGCGTGAAGATTTTTCCGATGTGACCTATTCCTTGGTCATCCATCACCCGCTGATGGCGAAAGCCGCGCAGCCGGGGCAATTTGTCATTGTGATGTCGCACGAGTCGGGTGAGCGGATTCCGCTCACCATTGCGGACTTTGACCGTAAAAAGGGCACCGTGACCTTGGTGGTCCAAGCGGTCGGCAAGTCGACCAAGGAGATGCAGCAGGTCTGCCAGCCGGGGACTTCGCTTTACGGGATCGTTGGGCCCATGGGGGTCCCGAGCCCGCTCACCGGAAAGAAAAAGGTCGTCTGCGTCGGTGGCGGCCTGGGCGTCGCGCCGATCTATCCGCAGGCGCGCGGATTCAAAGAGAACGGCGCCTATGTGATCGGCATTCTCGGTTTCCGCACCAAGAGCCTGGTTTTCTGGGCGGACAAGTTCCGAGCGTGCTGCGACGAGTTGATCCTGTGCACCGATGACGGGTCTGCCGGAATGAAGGGCTTCGTCAGCGACGGCATCAAGNNGGGATGTGCGGCGGCTGCCGGGTCAAGATCGGCAACGAAGTAAAATTTGCCTGTGTCGATGGTCCTGATTTCGACGGGCACAAAGTCGACTTCAACGATCTGATGATGCGCCTGAAGCGATACACCGAAGAGGAAAAGACCGCGCTCAATCGCTGGTCGGAAAGCTGCCGAATCATGAAGCAGACCCCGACCGTGAATGCGGCCGAACCGACATTGGGCCTGCCCGATCCGTTTGAAGAAGCGCTGGGGGGATAGCAGCAATATGGCGAAGAAGAAAAAAACTATCCGCAGCATTCCGCAGCTGCGNNCTCAACGAGGCGGAGCGCTGCCTGATGTGCCCGGATCCGGCCTGCATCGCCGGTTGCCCGGTCAATATCAATATCCCGAAATTCATCGAGGCGCTCACCGCCAAGGATGTGCGCGGTGCCTATGACGTCATCACTGCGAGCAATCTCCTGGCCTCGGTGTGCGGCCGCGTCTGCCCGCAGGAGACGCAATGCGAGGGCGTGTGCATAGTCGGCGAAACGCTCGAGCCGGTCGCGATCGGTCGCCTTGAACGCTTTGTCGGCGACACCGCCATCAAGGAGAAGTGGGTCAACATCCCCTATATCGAGCCGACTGGGTACAAGATCGGCATCGTCGGTTCAGGGCCGGCCGGCATGGCCTGCGCGGCGGACATGGCCAAAGCCGGATGCGACGTGACGGTTTTCGAGGCCTTCCATCAGGCCGGCGGCGTGCTCAAATACGGCATCCCCGATTTCCGCCTTCCCAACACGGTGGTCGACGCGGAAATCGAGAATCTGCGCAAGCTCGGCGTCAAGTTCGAATGTAATACGCTGGTCGGGCGCCTGTTCACCATCGAACAGATGCGCAACGAATTCGGCTTTGACGCCGTCTTCATCGGCACCGGCGCCGGCTATCCGTCGATGCTCGGCATCCTCGGCGATTCGCTCAATGGCGTGCTTTCCGCCAACGAGCTGCTGACCCGCTGCAACCTGATGCGGGCCAAGGAATTTCCGAATTTCGACACCCCGCTTCCGCTCGGAAAACGCGTCGCCGTAATCGGCGCCGGCAACACCGCCATGGACGCCATGCGCGTCAGCCTGCGGCTCGGCGCCGAGAAAGTGTACTGCATCTACCGGCGGTCGCGGGCGGAATGCCCGGCGCGCGCGGAAGAGGTTCATCACGCCGAGCAAGAGGGCGTCGAATTCAACTGGCTCACCGCTCCGGTCGAAGTTCTTGCCGACGACAAGGGCAATGTCCGCGCCATGCGCTGCATCAAGATGGAGCTCGGCGAGCCGGACGATTCCGGGCGGCGGCGGCCGGTACCGGTAGCGGGCAGCGAGTTTGAATTCGAGTGCGACCAGATCGTGTTCGCGATCGGCACCAACGCCAACCCGATCATCGGCCAGACNNATCGTCACCGGCGCCGCGACCGTGATCGAAGCGATGGGCGCCGGCCGCAAGGCCGCGCGCAGCATCAAGAACTACTTGAGAATTCGTGATTCCAGCGACGACGATGCCGGCAAGCCCGGCCTCGGCACGTTCTTCGGAATCGATCTGCGGGAACGCAATTTCGCGCGAATTCGCGCCGCCTAAGGAAGCAAGATGAACGAGACCATTGCCATAACGGCCGTAAAGCCTCGCCCGCGCGCGACCAAGACCGCGCAACCCACTCCCAGCGGGAAGGCCGCCGTCACTTTGAGCGAGCATATCGTCGAGATCATCAGCGATTCCGGCGAGGGCGCGCAGCGTTGCGGCCAGTCGCTCGGAGCGATTGCCGCACGGATGGGTAATGGCGTGTGGACCGTGGAGATTATCCCTGCGGAAATCCGCCCGCCCGCCCGCAGTGTCGCCGGCGGCAGCGGAAATCGCATTCGTCTGGGCTCGGGCCGTGTCACCAATGGCGGCAACGAAACCGACTTGGTGATTGCGTTCAACGAGCAGGTGCTGCTTGGCCGTGTCCGCACCGGCGAACTCAAGCCCGACTGCACCATTCTGCTGGAAAGCATGTGGCGCGAGAGCAAGGACCCGAAAATCGCCGCTTCCTATGTCGAGACCCACGACCAGCTCGTGAAAGCGGGCTACCAGGTCATCGAAATTCCGATGGAGCGCGAGTGCCGTTTGATCGTCGCCGATGCGAAGCGCGGCAAGAACATGTTCGCATTGGGAATGCTCTGCAATATTTACAGTTTTGACCTGCAGCTTGGGCGCGATCAGATTGCCCGCATATTCGGCAAGAAAGATGCCAGCGTTATTGAATCGAACGTAAAACTGCTGAACGCGGGCTATGACTGGGCCGAGAAGAATCTCGACTTCAAGTACTGCATCCCGGCGACGCGCAGTACCGAGCCGCAAATTGTGATCGACGGCAACACCGCACTGGCGCTCGGCGTGCTCGCTTCCGGCATGGAAATCTGCGCGATGTACCCGATCACGCCGGCCACGTCGGTCTCGCACTATTTGAGCAGCGTGTTCGAGAAGGTCGGCGGCATCGTCCATCAGGCCGAGGATGAGATTGCGGCCTGCACCTTCGCGATTGGCGCTTCCTATGCCGGCAAATGCGCCGTTACCGTCACCTCCGGACCCGGCTATTCGCTGAAGCAAGAAGCGATCGGGCTCGCGGTGATGGGTGAAATTCCTCTCGTCGTCATCAACGTGCAGCGCGGCGGCCCCAGCACCGGACAGCCGACCAAGGTCGAGCAAGGCGATATGATGACGGCGATCTTCGGCAGCCACGGCGACGCGCCCAAGGTCGTGATCGCGCCGGCTACGATCGAAGACTGCTTCTACTCGGTCATCACCGCACGCAAGATCGCCGAGACCTTCAACATGGTTGTGGTGGTCCTATCGGACACCAGCCTGGCCTCGTCCCAGCAGCCGTTCCCGCGGCCGCAATTCAGCGAAGCATGGCTGGCGCCGTCGATCGATCAGAGCGAAATTCCGGCAGGGCTCAAGCCCTACGACTGGAATCCGACGACCGGACTGGCGCGCCGCTTCATCCCCGGTCAGCCGGGCGGCATGCACACCTTGACCGGGCTTGCGCATGACAGCCTGAGCCATGTCGCCTATGACCCGGAGAGCAACGAATCGAGCATTCGCGCGCGCAGCCACAAGCTCGCCGCGCTGCAACGTACTCTCAAAACGCCGCCGGTATTTGGCGATCCGAAAGGCGATCTCCTGGTCATCGGCTGGGGCAGCACCAAGGGTGCGATCGAGGAAGCCGTGACGAAGCTTCGCGCCGAAGGCCGCAAGGTATCGTCGCTGCATCTCACTTTCCTGCAGCCGATGGCGCCGGGTATCAAAGAGATCATGCAGCGGTTCAAGAAAGTCATCACGATCGAGGGCAATTGGAGTGATGACCCGAATGATGAAATCATCGACGAGAGCAATCGCCGCTATTCGGCGCTCGCGATGCTGGTGCGCTCGCGTTACCTCATCGACGTCGATTGCTGGAGCGAAGTGCGCGGCCAGCCGATCAAGCCGTCGACGATCCAGCGCGTCATCCTCGAAAAACTAAAACAGAAATAACAGGCGCGACCATGACCATTCATGCCACCGAATGCCTCTTGCGGCTGCACGACCAGCATTACGAGCTCGAGGATTATCAGAGCGGCGTGCCGCGCTGGTGCACTGGTTGCGGCGACAACGCCATTCTGGCAGCGGTGCAGAAGCTGTGCCGCGACGAGGATCTGCGGCCCGAGAAGACGATGTTTGTCTCAGGCATCGGCTGCTCCAGCCGTTTCCCGCATTACATGAAGACCTACGGATTCCACGGGATCCATGGCCGCGCGCTGCCGGTTGCCGAAGGCGTGAAGATGTCGCGGCCGGACTTGAACGTCTTCGTTAATACCGGCGACGGCGACTGCTGCAGCATCGGCGCGGCGCATTGGATCCACGCCATCCGCTACAATATGAACATGACCGTGATGCTGCACGACAATCAGATCTACGGTCTGACCAAAAAGCAGGCATCGCCGACCTCTCCGCGCGGACTGAAGAGCAACACCACGCCGCGCGGCGCCTATCTGGAAGGCCTCAATCCTTTGACTGTGACGCTCGGCGTGCAGAACGTTTCCTTCGTCGCGCAAGCGGTCGATTGGATACCAGAAGTGCTCTACGACATCATCCGGGCCGCGTACCACCACAAGGGCCTCTCGTTCGTCCGCATCCTGCAGCGCTGCCCCGAATGGCTGCCGGACATGTTCGAGCCGTTCATGCACGATCCGATGAAGACCAGGCTGCTAACGCATGAAAAAGGTCTGAAGCTCAGCGCGAACCTGTCCAAGGTCTACAAGAACCAGGAGCAGCACGATCCGTCGGACATCCACCGGGCGCGCGAGATCGCCTCGGACCGTGACCCGATACCTGTCGGCATCCTTTATCACAATCCAGAAGTGCCGGTTTACGAAGAGCTGCGTAATGCCGGGCAGCAGCGGTCAACGCGCTACATCAAATCGGGGTTTGAATCGGAACTCGACAAATTCACGGTCTGGCCGCAAGGCGCGGACAAAAAAGTTCAGCCAAGCGCCTGAGGATCCGGCGGGTTCAGATGAAAACGACTAAGGCGATTTCAGTATGCAAGTAGAACTTCAAGCGCACATCGCGTTTCATCTCACGGGCCGAATGGCCCAGGGCGAGGGCGATGCGCTTGCCCGCAGTGACCTGCAGCCTGCGCTGCTCGCCGGATACCGCGATCTCACAACGCTGCGCTACGATTTTCCGCTCGTGCTCATTCGCGCAGGGAGCGACGGACAATCGGTGCAATCGCTTTCCGCCCTGTTCGATGGCGCACTCAAGGAAATCGCGGCGAACGGCGACGGAGAACGCACAAGAAAGCATGCCGGCCGGCTCGAGCGGGAAATCCGCAAGCTGATCGCGGAAGGTGCGACCGGGACGCTGTCTAAGCTTTGCGACCTCGGCGCCGCCCGCATTGGTGCAAAGAGTGACGAGCTGTTGGCGAAAAGTCTGAGCCGTCTGCGCGCCGCGCTGAAGAGCGACGGGGAGGTCATCGACTGCGACAAGGCGATGCCGTTCCGGCTGTTTCAGCACGCCTGGCAGGCCTTGCAGGATCAGAAGGCACAGAAATTCCGCGCCGAAATCAACAAGCTGATCATGAAACTGTCCGACATCCTGAGCGCGGATTTCGGCCACTCGAAGGAAGGGATGAGCGCGGAAAGGCTGCAAGCCTCGATCGGCTCGGCGCATCGGGACGCTTTCGATTTCGCCGCGATGTCCCGCATGCTGACTGCGGCCTCGGTCAATGTGCCGATGCCGGAAAGCCGCCGCCAGCGGGTGCGCGGGCTGCTCGCGACGTTGAGGACGCAACGCTTCTTTCCGCCGGCGACCGAAAGCGACAAATGGATTGGCGTTGCCGAGCCGTATCCTTTCGTGTTCGAAACCTGCTCCGAAGCGGTCGCGGCATACCGCGAACGGCTTCCGAAGATGACCGAACTAGCCAAGGCGATGGCGATTGCCAAGCTCGAAACTGAAGGGGAATACAGCGAAGCGCGTCATGATACCTTCTTTGCGGGATTCGGCGAGAACGGCCTCGATGCGGACGATATCGCCGCATTTCCGGATTATCTGATTTGCCTGCGCGCCGCCGACTTCCGGGCGGCGGAATCCGACTTGATCCTGCGAGCTTTCGTCGCGGGCATGCCGGCGAAACTCGTGGTGCAGACCGACGATCTGCTCGAGCAATCGCCGATCAGAGACGACTACCTGTTTGCCGGGCTNNGCGAGCAGGTGCTGCGCGGGTTGGCCTATCGCGGGCCGGCCTTGTTCAGCATTTTCTCCGGCGCTAATGCAAGCAGCCTTCCGCCCTACCTGATGGCCGCAGCAGCCGCGGAATCCCGGGCCTTTCCGGCGCTCGCCTACGATCCTTCGGCGGGGCCGGACTGGGCATCGCGGTTCTCGCTTTACGCCAACAGCCAAGTCGATCTCGATTGGCCGCTGCAACGCCTCGATTATGAGGACGCGGAGCATCAGCTGGTATCGGAAACGGTTGCCTTCACGCTGGTCGACTTCGCCGCCTGCGACCCGCGTTGCGCCAAATATTTCGCCAAGGTCCCGCGCGCAAAATGGACCGACGATCTGCTGCCGGTATCCGAATTCCTGACGCGCGAAGCGAAGGACCTCACCGAAAAGGTGCCGTGCCTGTTGATGGTCGACCGCGACAATCGCCTGCAAAAAGTGATCGTCAACGACACGCTGGTGCGGGAGGCGCGCCGTTGCGTCGAGGCTTGGCGCAGCCTGCAGGAGCTCGGCGGCGTTCATAACTCGCATGCCGCCAGGCTTGTCGAACAGGAACGGAAAGTTTGGGCGGAGCAATCGCGCCCGGCACCCGTCTCCGAGGACAAGCCGACCAGCGCGGCGATTGCTGCGCCGGCCGTGCCGGCGGCTGCTGCTGCGCCCGTCGCTGCCGAGGCGACGCCGGAGAGGTCATCGGACGAGCCCTATATCGAGACCGCCCGCTGCACGAGTTGTAACGAGTGCACGCAGATCAACGACAAGATGTTCGGTTACGACGCCAATAAACAGGCATCCATCATCAATCCGGATGCCGGAACCTATCGTCAGCTTGTGGAAGCCGCGGAGAATTGCCAGATCTCGATCATTCACCCCGGCAAACCGCGCAATCCGAACGAGCCCGGGCTCGATGAGCTGATGAAACGAGCGGAGCCGTTCTTGTAGAATCGATACGCTCCGTCCACGACTTTCATCATCAACGAAATCCGATACAGCGGGTTGAAGCCGAATGAGAATCGCAATTGCTGCGGAAGCAGACCCTGCGGAGCCGCGGGTCGCCGGGACGC
>PKXB01000042.1 GCA_003133345.1 Hyphomicrobiales bacterium
CGAAGAAAGCGCAACTGTAATGTTAGGACGTGGACTCATAAACGGGCAGCCAAATGCCTACGTGGATGCGCCGACGAACGTCCGTCGTTGGGGAGGTAAGCGGCCGCAACGCGGACATCGCGGAATGTCTGCTAATGACCCTTAAGCGACCATGGGCGTAACTGGTCGAAAGCGCGCTGACGCTCGACGTCAATGAGTTGTTGCGCCGGGGCGTGCTCGCGCGCGATAAAAGCCGTGACGTCTGATCGAAGTTGAGCGCCACTTAGGGCCATAGATGAGACATCCAATCAATGAAGATGGCGCGTCCATGTCAATGGAGAAAAGCGACACGGATGCACTCCGCAATGCCGTTCAGTTACTCGAGCATGCGAGCCTAGCGGCGCGCTTTGCCAACATGATTGGTAAGCCTGTTGAACTATTGGGTAGGGCCCTGCCTGCGGGTGCTTCGCAAGCTATCGCCACAGCCACAACAAGAAGCCTTGAAGCCGCCCTCAAGGTCGCGCTGCTCACAATTCGAGGTGGGCCGCAGGAAAGCTCACAGCTGCTGCACAGAGCTTTAGCCGTCGCCTCGGGTGCCGCTGGAGGGGCGTTCGGCATTTTTTCGCTGCCTATAGAGCTTCCCGTCTCGACCATCATCATCTTACGGTCAATCCTCGACATCGCGCGAGGCGAAGGTGAGAATTTAAATGACCCGGAATCGGCCCTCTCATGCATAGAGGTGCTTGGGATCGGCGGTCGGACGGAGACTGACGATGCAGCGAAGAGCGACTATTTCGTCGTACGCGGAATCCTAGCGAAGTCCGTTACGGAAGCCGCACGCTTCATCGCTGAGCGTGGCATCGTTGAGGAAGGTAGCCCAGGGCTCGTCCGCCTGATCACTCAGCTCGCCTCTCGGTTCGGGTTCGTCGTTTCACAGAAGGCGGCCGCGCAGACCATCCCCGTCATCGGCGCGCTTGGAGGGGCTGCCGTCAACTATGCATTTATCGACCACTTCCAGTCTGTCGCGCGTGGCCACTTTACCGTCCGACGACTTGAACGAAAGTACGGCAAAGATCTGGTTTTCAATGTGTACGAGCGCCTTCGCCAGGATCTCGGAACGGCAAGATAAGCGCTATCATCAGGCCGTCTTCCGTTCGTGAGCGGCGGCATGCAGACGCCGGTGCCTGTTCGTTCTTTGATCGCTATTGGAAATAGAGGAAGACGCGGTTCGTGATCGCTACCGGTGCTTTCCGGTACGTTTCTTTTTAATCGGCTTCCTGGCCTTCTTTGCCGCGACCCTCTTCCTCGGGACGGCCTTCACCCTCCGCGCGCGCTTGGTTTGATTTGGCTTGAGTTCGTCCTCGGCCGCCAATTCAAGCACGCCAATTTCTGAGCCCGTCGCCGCTACGCTCGCGGCGTTCGCAATGTCGCTGACCGCTTCAACAAGCACCCCCGCAATCGAAGCGCGCTTCTTCTTTGCCATATTTAAAGCCTCGTAAGTTCACATGCACGACGCCATGTTGATCCTATACTGACGACGTTGCAATTTCATTTCAATGTCTGCCATCCACAAATTCGTAAAAGAGCAGCGACGACGGGTACCCGCGCTGACGAGGTGATCGAGTGAGGCCACCGGGGTAAAGCGGACGTAGCGCATAATTATTTTTATAAGGTATCGGCACGGTCTGACCGCGTGAGTCTGGAGGGCCATCGATGCCGCCGGCAAAGCCCGCCCTCGCGGCCAGCGATCATCCGTCATTCCGCGCGCCCTATGCGACGGCCGATGAGGGCTTGGCCGTCGCGTTGCTGGCGGGCGAGACACACGCGGCATCTTGTCGGGTCATCGCGCGATCGTGATCGCCGCGCGTTTTTGACGCAGCAGGGAATGCCGCCGTCAGGCGTTTAATGAGCATAGGTCCCAAAAGGGAGACTCATCATGCGTATCACTATGCGCCGTTCGGTCGCCGCCGCACTCGCGGGCGCGCTGGCATTGAGCACGATCGCTCTGGCTCCGGCCCAGGCGGCCTCGGACACGACCACTTTCAGCAGCGTCCGCAAACACCGGCATCACTATGGCAATGCGGCGGCGTTCGGCGCGGTGGCCGGCATGTTTGGCATCATCGCGGGTCTGGCTGCCGCCGACCGCTACGGCGACAACTATTACTATGGCTACGACGACGGTCCGTATTACGCGCCCTATGGCTACTATGGCGGATCCTACGGCTACGCCCCGGGCTTTCGCTTCCGCGGCCACAGCGGCCACAGCGGTCATGGGCATCACCGTCGCTGATAATTCCGGCGGAACGTCAAGGATAATGCCCGTTTTGCCGCAGCTTTTAACGATCGTTAACCGGTTTGGCGCGCGGATCGGGTAATCTGCGCGGATGACTGATTCGGTCGCCCGGCTCTATGAAGCCGTGATCGCCGCTCGGGGTTCAGACCCGGCGAAGTCGCGGACGGCTCGGCTGTTGCGCGCCGGCCGCGCCAAAATGGCCAAAAAACTCGCCGAAGAAGCGGTCGAAGTGGTGATCGACGCCATGCACGGCCAGCCCGAAGCGGTGGTCCGCGAAAGCGCCGATTTGTTGTACAATCTTGTGGTGCTCTGGGTGCATTCCGGGGTCCACCCCGACGACGTCTGGGCCGAGATGAGCCGGCGCGAGCAGATGTTCGGCATTGCCGAAAAAGTGCCAAAGGATCTAGTACAAGCCACGGCGCGGCGTAAGGTCGTGGCGCTGGAGACCAGGCGCGTCCGTAAGCGCCGCTGATCCATCCTTTCCCTAACCTGAAGCGTTCCAATGACAGTTGAGGCCGCCAAGCCGCGTTCTTTGCTTCGCCGTTTGTACGACTGGTGTATCGCCGCCGCCGGCAAGAAGCACGCCCTCGGGATATTGACCGCGGTGGCGTTTGTCGAAAGTTCCTTCTTTCCCATCCCGCCCGATCTGATGTTGGTGCCGATGTCGCTGGCGCGGCCCGACCGGGCGTTCCGGCTCGCCGCCTGGTGCACGGTTGCCTCGGTCACCGGCGGCATCGTCGGCTACGGTATCGGGGCGCTGCTTTATGACTCGGTCGGCGCCTGGCTGATCCATCTCTACGGCTACGGCGATAAGGTCGAAGCCTTCCGCGCCGCTTACGCGCAATGGGGCGCCTGGATCATCATGATCAAGGGCCTGACGCCGATCCCCTATAAGATCGTGACCATTACGTCCGGATTTGCCGGCTACAATTTCGGTTTGTTCGTTGTTTTGTCGGTTATCACGCGCGGGATGCGGTTTTTTCTGCTGGCTTTCCTGCTCAACCGCTACGGGGAGCTGGCGCGCCACATCATCGAGAAACGGCTGGCCTTGTGGACCTCGCTGTTTGCCGCCGTGCTCATCGGCGGCATCGTGGTTGCGCTATACTTGATTTAAGTCAGCATTATTTGAGGGAATCAGCATTCCTCATTTTCGCCACCTGTCGGGCCTAAAAAGGCTTGTTGGCGCAAATGCCGTTGGGCAATGTCGCAAGGCGGCAGCCCTCAAGTCAATTTGACCGGCCATGGACACCAAACGTTTTTCGAAATGTTGCACCGGACGAACGGCGGCTTCCTCGCTGCTGGCGTGCGTTGGCGCGGGCGCCATCCTGCTCACCGCCGCGCTGGCGCTCGCGCAGGAGGGCGCTAATAGCGATACGCGCGCGTCGGCCGAGAAGCCCGGCTTCTTCGGCGCTATCGTGCGTTGGTTCGACGATCAGACATCCAAGTTCGGCACCAATCTCATGGGCGCCCGCTCGAGTGTCGAGAATTTCGGTCACGAAGCCGGCATTGCCGCCAAGACGACCGTCGAAGGCGCCAAGGACGCCGCCGGTGCGGTCACGCGGATCCCCATCGCCCGCGTGGTCACGGGTCACGAGAAATGCACGATCGCGCCGAATGGCGCACCCGACTGCGTGGTCGCGGCCAATGCCATCTGTAAGACCAAGGGCTTCGCATCCGGCAAGAGCGTCGACATGACCACCGCCGAAATTTGCCCGGCGCAGGTCTATATATCCGGCCGCAACAGTGGCGAGGGCTGCCACACCGAGACCTTCGTCTCTCGCGCTCTCTGCCAATAGAATTTTCAAGCCGGCCCTGAGCCCGCGGCGAACGCTTGTGCCGCCGCCGCGCCTGTGTTTCGGTTTCGCCCCTCCTCATGGAGTGCGGCGCCGTGAACCTTCATTCCAAGCTGATCGAGCGCGAGGCTGCCGGAAAGCCGGTGACCGTCGGTCTGATCGGGGCCGGAAAATTCGGCACCATGTTCCTGTCGCAGGCGCGGCTGACGCGCGGCATGCATGTCGCGGGCGTGGCCGACCTCGACGTGGCGCGGGCCCGCAGCCAGCTCAAGACTGCGGGGTGGCCGGATGGCGCTTACGCCGCCAAATCGCTCGACGATGCGCACAANNCGTGCCGGGCGCCGGCATTCATCATGCGCTTCGCTCAATCGAAAACGGCAAGCACATCGTCATGGTCAATGTGGAAGCCGACGCGCTGGCGGGCCCGCTGCTGGCGCGCCGCGCCAAGGCGGCCGGCGTGGTCTACAGCCTGGCCTGGGGCGACCAGCCGGCGCTCATTTGCGAGCATGTCGATTGGGCGCGCGCCGCCGGCTTCAAGGTGATCTGCGCCGGCAAGGGCACGCGCTATCACCCGAGCTATCATAAATCCACGCCCGACACGCTGTGGGACATCCTCGATCAGTATTTGCAGATCAAGGATCGCAATTCGATCAATCCCAAGATGTTCAATTCCTTCATCGACGGCACCAAGTCCGGCATCGAGATGACGGCCGTGTGCAACGCCACCGGCCTGCTGCCGCAGAGCGACGGCCTCGGTTTCCCGCCGGCGACGCGCTTCGAGCTGGCCGACGTCTGCAAGCCGAAGAGCGACGGCGGCACGCTGGAGAAGGCGGGGGTCACCGAGGTGACTTCATCGGTCTATCGCGATGGCCGCGACGTGCCGCATCATCTCGCGCTCGGCACTTACGTGGTGTTCGAGGGCGAGACCGACTACGCCCGTCGCTGCTTCAAGGAATACGCCATGCTGCCGGACCAGACCGGCAAATACGCCGCGCTGTACCGGCCGATCCA
>PKXB01000184.1 GCA_003133345.1 Hyphomicrobiales bacterium
AGATGGCCGTGCACGTTCCGCTGTCGCTGGAAGCGCAGCTGGAAGCGCGCGTGCTGATGATGTCGACCAACAACATCCTGCATCCGGCCAACGGCCAGCCGATCATCGTGCCGTCGCAGGACATCGTGCTCGGCCTCTACTACCTCACGCTGATGCGCGAGGGCGAGCCGGGCGAGTGGAAACTCGAACTCCATTCCGATGCAGAATTTAAGAAGGACCCGAAATTAAAGAATACGGTCAAGGGTTTTTACACGAGCATCGCCGAGATCGACCATGCCCTGCAGGAGAAGATCATCGGCCTGCACACCAAGATCAAGTACCGCTGGGAAGGCATCGACGAGAAGGGCAAATCGTTCCTGAAATGGTTCGAGACCACGCCCGGTCGCGTCGTGCTCGGCAACGTGCTGCCGCGCAGCGTGAAAGCGCCATTCGACATCGTCAACAAGCTCATGACCAAGCGCGAAATTTCCGGAATGATCGATCAGGTCTATCGCCATTGCGGGCAGAAAGAGACGGTCATCTTCTGCGACCGCATCATGGCGCTCGGCTTCTATCACGCCTTCAAGGCCGGCATCTCGTTCGGCAAGGACGACATGGTGGTGCCGGGGTCGAAGTGGAAGACTGTCGAAGAAACGCGCCAACTCGCCAAGGAGTTCGAGCAGCAATACAACGACGGTCTGATCACCCAGGGCGAGAAATACAACAAGGTGGTTGATGCCTGGTCGAAGTGCACCGAAGCGATCGCCGACGCGATGATGAAGGAAATCTCCTCCGTCAAGAAAGACGCGAAGGGGCGCGACGAGCAGGTCAACTCGATTTACATGATGGCGCATTCCGGCGCGCGCGGTTCGCCCGCGCAGATGCGTCAGCTTGCCGGCATGCGCGGCCTGATGGCGAAGCCNNACGCACGGCGCCCGCAAGGGTCTCGCCGACACCGCTTTGAAGACGGCGAACTCGGGCTACCTGACGCGGCGTCTGGTCGATGTGGCGCAGGATTGCATCATCACGAGCCAAGATTGCGGCACCAGGGGCGGCATCAAGGTTCGCGCCATCATCGACGCGGGCACCGTGGTCGCACCGCTGGCTATCCGCATCCTCGGCCGCACCACGGCGGAGGACGTCAAGGATCCGGCCAGCAATAAGGTCGTGGTCAAGCGCGGCACCCTGCTGACGGAACCGGAAGTCGAAGCGATCACCAATGCGGCCGTGCAGGAAATGAAAATCCGCTCGGTGCTCACGTGCGAGTCGAAGAACGGCGTGTGCGGGGCCTGCTACGGGCGCGATCTCGCCCGCGGCACGCCGGTCAACATGGGCGAGGCGGTGGGCGTCATCGCCGCGCAGTCGATCGGCGAGCCGGGCACCCAGCTCACCATGCGCACGTTCCACATCGGCGGCGCGGCGCAGATCTCCGAGCAGTCGTTCATCGAGTCGAACTTCGACGGCAAGCTCAAATTCAAGGGCAAGAACATCGCCAAGAACACCGACGGCGACGTGGTGGCGATGGTGCGCAACATGGTGGTGGCGGTGGTGGATCCCGACGGCACCGAACGCGCGCATCACCGCATCCCGTACGGCGCGCGCATGCGCGTCGAAGACGGCGACAAGATCAAGCGTGGCGAGCGCATCGCCGAGTGGGATCCCTACACGCGGCCGATCCTCACCGAGGTCGAGGGTTCGATCGCCTTCGAGGACCTGGTCGACGGTCTGTCGATGTCGGAAGCGCTCGACGAATCGACCGGCATCGCCAAGCGCGTGGTGGTCGACTGGCGCACGGGGTCTTCGCGCAATCAGCAGGAGCTGCGTCCGGCGATCGTGATCAAGTCGGGCAACAAGCTGCTCAAGCTCGCCCGCGGTGGCGACGCGCGCTATATACTCGCGGTGGATGCGATCATCTCGGTCGATCCCGGCGGGCACGTGAAGGCGGGCGACGTGATCGCGCGCATTCCGACCGAAAGCGCCAAGACCCGCGACATCACCGGCGGTCTGCCGCGNNTCCATCTGCAGGATGGCGACGTCATCGAGAAGGGCGATTACATCGTCGAGGGCAATCCCGCCCCGCACGATATTCTCGCCATCAAGGGCGTTGAGGAGCTGGCCGCCTATCTGGTGAACGAGATCCAGGAGGTCTACCGACTGCAGGGCGTCAACATCAACGACAAGCACATCGAGGTGATCGTTCGCCAGATGCTGCAGAAGGTCGAGATCGACGAGCCCGGCGACACCGAGCTGTTGCAGAGCGAGCAGATCGACAAGACCGAGATGGACGAAATCAACGCGCGGGTCGAAGCCGAAGGCAAGAAGCCGGCCAGCGGTCATCCCGTGCTGCTCGGCATCACCAAGGCGAGCCTGCAGACCCGTTCGTTCATCTCGGCGGCGTCGTTCCAGGAGACCACGCGCGTGCTCACCGAGGCCGCCGTCAACGGCAAGGCGGATACGCTCGACGGGCTCAAGGAGAACGTCATCGTCGGCCGCCTGATCCCGGCCGGCACCGGCGCGATGATGGACGAGTTGCGCGAGATTGCGATCAAGCGCGATGCGCTCATCCTCGAGGAACGCGAGAAGGACGCGGCCAAGGCTGCGGCCAAGGCCGAGGCGGAAGCAGCACCCGCGCTGCCGCCGGCGGAGTAAGCCACTTCGCCGATCAAGAATTAAGCGGGCCGCCTCCGGGCGGCCCTTAAGTTTGCGGCCCTGGCTTCCGCTGTATGGCGGAAGCGCCGAACGGCCCCGAACCCTCGATTTTTCAGCCCTTTCGCCTTGACTTAGCGGAATGTGGCCGATACATACGCGACACTTCACGGCAGGCGGTGAGCTTCGCTTGCTCGGAACGGCCGCCCGGCTAACCCTTTGAGAGCGTTGTGTTATTTCTCAAAGCTTGGCTGGCGCATCGCCTCGAGGAATGAAGCTCAAACGCTGCCTCTGACAGCCACTGTCAGGCTTGAGTGACCGGGCGCGCGGTCTTGCGCTGCGCGGCCGTCCGGAACCGAAAGAGCGCCCCCGCGAATAAAGCGGATGGCGCGATTTCGTTTTGCGTGCGGGAAACGCGCAAAGCGAGCTGCGAGGGGCGATAAAGCCCAAAACGAATCCGGGCGCTCTTAGCCCAAACGAAGGTAACGAAGGCCAACGATGCCGACGATCAACCAGCTGATTGCCAACCCGCGCAAGCCCCTCAGGGTGCGCATCACGGCGCCGGCGCTGCAAGGCAGCCCGCAAAAGCGCGGTGTCTGCACGCGCGTCTACACCANNAAGAAGCCGAACTCGGCGCTGCGCAAGGTGGCCAAGGTGCGCTTGACCAACGGCTTCGAGGTGATCGGCTACATCCCAGGCGAGGGGCACAATCTACAGGAACATTCGGTGGTGATGATCCGCGGCGGCCGCGTCAAGGACCTGCCAGGCGTGCGCTACCACATCCTGCGCGGCGTGCTCGACACCCAAGGCGTCAAGAACCGCAAGCAGCGCCGTTCGAAATACGGCGCCAAGCGTCCTAAATAATCGGAATCTGAACCATGTCCCGCCGCCACGCCGCCGAAAAACGCGAAATCATCCCGGACCCGAAGTTCGGCAACGTCGTCGTCAGCAAGTTCATGAACGCCGTCATGTATGCCGGCAAGAAGTCGGTCGCGGAAGGTATCGTCTACGGCGCGCTGGAAATGATCGAGAGCAAGACCAAGCAGGCTCCGCTCACGGTGTTTCAGCAGGCACTCGACAAC
Source organism: Hyphomicrobiales bacterium (assembly GCA_003133345.1). GTDB lineage: Bacteria > Pseudomonadota > Alphaproteobacteria > Rhizobiales > Xanthobacteraceae > Pseudolabrys. Next base: position 3,708 of record PKXB01000184.1, read on the forward strand.
GTGATGCCGTCGATCGAAGTGCGCTCGCGCCGCGTCGGCGGCGCCACCTATCAGGTGCCGGTGGAAGTGCGCACCTCGCGCCGGCAGGCGCTTGGCATTCGCTGGATCATATCGGCCGCGCGCGAGCGCAACGAAAAGACGATGACCGAACGGCTCTCAGCCGAGCTGCTCGACGCATCCAATAACAGAGGAAACGCCGTCAAGAAGCGCGAGGATACCCACAAGATGGCGGAAGCCAACCGGGCCTTCTCGCATTACCGCTGGTGACGGCGAATAACGGAATCAAGGACTAGAACTGCAATGCCCCGTAACCACCCGATCGAGGACTACCGCAATTTCGGCATCATGGCCCACATCGATGCCGGGAAAACCACGACCACGGAGCGGATCCTCTATTACACCGGCAAGAGCCATAAGATCGGCGAGGTGCATGAAGGCGCCGCGACGATGGATTGGATGGAGCAGGAGCAGGAGCGCGGCATNNACGTCGACTTCACCATCGAGGTGGAGCGCTCATTGCGCGTGCTCGACGGCGCGGTTGTCGTGCTCGACAGCAACCAGGGCGTCGAGCCGCAGACCGAGACGGTCTGGCGCCAGGGCGACAAGTACAAAGTGCCGCGCATCGTCTTCGCCAACAAGATGGACAAGATCGGCGCCG
>PKXB01000139.1 GCA_003133345.1 Hyphomicrobiales bacterium
TGGAGCCGCCGGTGCGATTGCGCGGCTGGCTGGTCTCGCGCTTGCTCTTGATCGACGCCATCTCGGCGGCGATCGCCTCGGAATCGCCGGCGCGGCCCTGAAACAGCGCGGCGGTGAAGACGACGTCGTCGGCAACACCGCAGTGGCGATAGGAGAATCCCATCTCGGCGTTGCTGTAGGTGCGGACATTGCCCTGGCGGTCCACTCCGCGCGCCTCGACCAACACGTCCTTGGTCTCGCCGCCATAGGCGCCGCCGTTCATGCGCAGCGCGCCGCCGATCGAGCCCGGAATGCCGCTGAAGAAGGCCAACCCGGCGATGCCGGCGGCCTGCGCCGCGCGCGCCACCACCACGTCGAGCATGGCGGTGCCGGCGGCGATGCGATTGCCCTCTTCGACTTTGATGTCGTTGAAGCCGCGGCCGAGCCGCACCACCACACCCGGCACGCCGCCGTCGCGCACGATCAGGTTGGAGCCGGCGCCGATCACCGTGACGGGAATCTCGGCCGGCAGATTTTGCAGAAAATATGCCAGATCGTTTTCGTCCTGCGGCATGAAGAACGCTTGCGCTGGACCGCCGACGCGAAACCAGGTCAGCTCATCGAGCGACTGGTTGGCCAGCAGACGCCCGCGCAATTCGGGCATTTTGGCTTTCAGCTCGGGGATGATATCGGGGAAGCTCATAGCGCTTTCAATTCCGCCGGCAGCGCATAGGCCCATTGCGTGATCGAGCCGGCGCCGAGGCAGACCACGTAGTCGCCCGGCTTGGCCAGCTCCTTGACCAGGCCGGCGAGCTTTTCCGGCCCGTCGAGCGGGATCGCCTGCTTATGGCCGTGCGCGCGTAAGCCCGCTACCAAAGCGTCGCGGTCGGCGCCCGCGATCGGCGCCTCACCGGCTGGATAGACCGGCGCAATGATTACCGCGTCGGCGTCGTTGAAGCAGGTGCAGAACTGCTCGAATAAGTCATGGAGCCGCGTGTAGCGGTGCGGCTGCATCACCGCGATCACCTGGCCTTTGGCGCTCTCACGCGCGGCGGCCAAGACGGCGGCGATCTCCACCGGATGATGGCCGTAATCGTCGATGATGACGGCGCCGTTCCATTCGCCCACTTTGGTGAAGCGGCGCTTGACGCCGCCGAACGCGCCAAGCGCCTTGCGGATCACGTCGTCCTTGATGCCGAGTTCATGCGCCACCGCCACCGCCGCGGTCGCGTTGAGCGCGTTATGGCGTCCGGGCATCGGCAGCGTGAGTTTGTCGATCGTATGGGTGGTCTTGCCCTCGCGGTCGCTGAACAGCACCGAGAATTGCGACTGGCCGTTGTGATGAACGATGTCGGCCAGGCGAACGTCGGCCTGCGGGTTTTCGCCGTAAGTGAGAATGCGGCGGTCTTCCAGTCTGCCGACCAGCGTCTGCACCACCGGGTGGTCGGTGCACATCACCGCGAAGCCGTAGAACGGAATGTTCTCGGCAAAGGCGCGGAAGGCCTCCTGCACGGCGTCGAAGGTGTGGAAATGATCGAGATGCTCGGGATCGATATTGGTGACGATGGCGATGTCGGCCGGCAGCTTGAGGAACGTGCCGTCGGATTCGTCGGCCTCCACCACCATCCAGTCGCCGGCCCCGAGCCGCGCATTGGTGCCGTAGGCATTGATGATGCCGCCGTTGATCACCGTCGGGTCGAGCCCGCCGGCGTCGAGCAGCGCGGCCACCATCGAGGTGGTCGTGGTCTTGCCGTGAGTACCGGCGATGGCGACGCAGCTTTTCAGCCGCATCAGCTCGGCCAGCATCTCGGCGCGCCGCACCACCGGCAGCCGCTTGGCGCGCGCGGCGGCGAGTTCGGGGTTGTCGCGCTTGATGGCGGAGGACACCACCAGCACGTCGGCGCCGTCGATGTTTTCCGCCTTGTGGCCGATGGCGACCTTGATGCCTTTGTCGCGCAGGCGCTTGACGTTGGCGCTGTCCGCCACGTCGGAGCCGGTGACGGTGTAGCCGAGATTGGCCAGCACCTCGGCGATCCCGCTCATGCCGATGCCGCCGATGCCGACAAAATGCACCGGACCGATGTCGCGCGGCAGTTTCATGGGGTCGCCCTTAGCCTTTCCTCCTGCGCGCCGGCCGCACGCATCGCCGTTTCGACCATGTTTTGCAGGAGGCAGAAGGCCGAAACAAGACCGGCCAGAGGTAATGCTTAAATTTCGGCCACTTTCAACACCAGGTCGGCCAGCCGCTCGGCGGCATCGAGGGTGCCGGCCGATTTGGCGGACTGCGCCATAGTCACAAGGCGGCCCCGGTCGCCGACCAAAGCAGCGATTTCCGACGCTAGCCGCTGGGGCGTGAAGTCGCGCTGCTCAATGCGGATCGCCCCGCCGGCCTCCTCCAGCACGCCGGCATTGGCGAACTGGTCCTGATCGAGCGCATGCGGCAGCGGCACCAATAAAGCGGGCCGGCCGATGGCGGAAAGCTCGGCCACGGTGGAGGCGCCGGAGCGGGAAATCACCAGATGGGCGGCCGCCATGCGCGCCGGCAAGTCAGAAAAGAACGGCGCGCACTCGGCGGCAATGCCGAGCCGGGCGTAGATTGCGCGCACCGTATCGACGTCCTCGGCGCGCGCCTGCTGCACAAAAGCCAAATGCGCGCGCAGATCGGCGCTGAGACGCTCGACCGCCGCCGGCACGATCTCGGCCATCACGCGCGCGCCCTGGCTGCCGCCGAACACCAGCAGGCGCAGTTTTCCGCCGGGCTCGAGCGCGGCATAGGGCGTCGCGGCGGCGGCGATCACCTCGCGGCGCACCGGATTGCCGGTGAAGGTGATCTTTCCCTGCAAACGCGGATCGAGGCGCGCCAGCGTGCGAAAGCCGGTGGCAATCGCTGTGACGCGCGGAGCCAGCAAGCGGTTGGCGCGGCCCATGACGCCGTTCTGCTCATGCAGCACGGTCGGGATGCCGCGCATCGCCGCCGCCAGCAGCGGCGGCACGGTCGGATAGCCGCCGAACCCGACGACCACGGCGGGGCGCACGCGGCCGAGCATTGACCACGCCTTGGCGGTGCCGAGCGTCAGCAATGCGGCGGTGCGCGCCAGCGCAATCGGATTACGGCCGCGCAGGGTCGCGCTCGGAATGACGTGCACGGTGCGCGCCGGAAACTTGAAATGAGCGGCGCGCGTATCGGTAGCGAGTTCGATGACGGCGCCGCGCTTTTGCAGCGCGTCGGCCAGCGCTTGCGCCGGGAACAGATGCCCGCCGGTTCCGCCGGCCGCGAGCAGCACCAACGGCGCCGCGCCAGTCGACATCAAACCGCGCTCCCCGCCGGCACGGGGTCCGGCGCGGTCAGCATGGCGGCGTGCGGCTGCTCGCGCGTCAACGCCAGCAGCATGCCCATGGCGTAGGCGAGCGAGAGCATCGAGGAGCCGCCATAGGAGATGAACGGCAGCGTCATGCCCTTGGCCGGAATGAGATGCAGGTTCACCGCCGCATTGATCGCCGACTGTATGCCGAACAGGATGGCTAAGCCCGCGGCGGCAAAGCGGGTGAAGGCGTCGTCGTTGCGCATGGCGCGCGCCAGCGCGCGGATCACGATGAAGGCGAACAGCGCCACCAGCGCGAGACACAGCGCGACGCCGAATTCCTCCGCCGCCACCGCAAACACGAAGTCGGTGTGGCTCTCAGGCAGAAGCCGCTTCACCGTGCCCTCGCCCGGGCCGCGGCCGAACCAGCCGCCGCGCATGAAGCTCTCGGTGGCGATGTCGATATTGAAGGTGTCGCCGGAGGCCGGATTGAGGAATTTTTGGATGCGGCTCGCCACGTGCGGCACCGTGAAATAGGCGGCGGTCAGGCCGATGCCGGCGATGCCCGCGATGCCGAACACCCAGATCAGCCGCATGCCGGCCATGAAGAACAGCGCGCTCCACACCAGCACGACCAGCATGGTCTGGCCGAAATCGGGCTGCAACACCAAGAGCGCGACCACCCCCAGCAGCAGCAAGAGCGAAAAGGCGTTGGCCGGCATGTCCGCCCGCTTGGCCGATTCGCCGAACAGCCAGGCAATCAGGATGACGAAGGCCGGCTTGAGGAATTCCGAGGGCTGGATGTTGACGCCGAACAGGATCAGCCAGCGCCGCGCGCCTTTGATCTCGGCGCCGAAATACGGAGTCGCCGCCACCATGATCAGGCTGACCGCGAACACGATCAGCGCCAGCCGGCGGATCTGGCGCGGATTGAGGAACGACACCGCCAGCATGATGGCGACGGTCGGGATCAGATAAAGAATGTGGCGGTTGACGAAATAGAACGGGTCGAGCCCGAGCCGGCCGGCCACCGGCGGACTGGCGGCGAGCGAGAGCACGACGCCAGCCAGCATCAGCGCGCCGATGGCGGCGAGCGTGAGCCGGTCGACCGTCCACCACCATTCGCCGAAGGGCGTNNCGTTGCGCGCGCGAAACCATGTCCCGTTCCCGTCCGGCTCAAGCTGACGCGTCACGGTTTACGAAGCATTAATGGTGGGTATTAGACGGCGCTCTTTATGCCCGGGATTGTCAGCACGATGTCGGAGAATGCTTTGCCGCGCACCTCGAAGTTCGGGTACTGGTCGAACGAGGCGCAGGCCGGCGACAGCAGCACCACCGGTTCCTTGAGGCCGGAGGCCGCGGCGTCGCGGGCAGACGCCTCGACCGCGGCCGCCAGCGTCACGCTGATCTCGGTGGGCACCTTGCCGTCGAGCGACTCATTTAGTGTTTTGGCGAAATCGGCGGCGGCTTCCCCGATCAGGTAGGCCTTGCGGATGCGCGGAAAGAATTCGGCGAGACTGGCGATGCCGCCGGTCTTCGGCTTGCCGCCGGCGATCCAGAAAATATCGCTGAAGCTCGCCAGCGCCTTGGCGGCGGAATCGGCGTTGGTCGCCTTCGAGTCGTTGACGAACAGCACGTTGCCCTTGCGGCCGATGGGCTGCATGCGGTGGGCGAGGCCGGGGAAGCTCGCGAGCCCGTTCTGGATTGCCGGCAGCTCGATCCCGAGCGCGCGGCAGGCGGCGATGGCGGCGCCTGCGTTCTGCGCGTTGTGCATGCCGCGCAGCGAGCCGATGCCGGCCAAGTCGGCGACCGTATCGGCTTTGCCGTTACCAGCATGAAGAATACGCGACCCTTGCGCGTAATAGCCCTCGCGCAGCGGCGCAAGCACCGAGATGCGCTCGACACGCTTGCCGGCGCGCGCGATGCGCTCGGCGGTGGCGCGCGTCCAATCGTCATCAACGCCGATCACCGCCGTGCCGTTAGCCTGCACATTGGCCGGCAGGCGTTCCTTGATGGCGGCATAGTTTTCCATGCTGCCGTGGCGGTCGAGATGATCCTCGGTGACGTTCAGCAGAATGCCGACACTGGCGTGCAGCGAGGGCGCGAGATCGATCTGATAGGACGACACCTCCAGCACGTAAGCGCGACGGTGAGCGAAGGGCTCGAGCGCCAGCACCGGCACGCCGATATTGCCGCCCATCTGGGCGTCGCGGCCGGCGCTCTTGAGCAGGTGCGCGATCAGCGCGGTGGTGGTCGATTTTCCGTTGGTGCCGGTGATGGCGATGAGCGGACATTGCGCACCGGATTTTGCGCGCTCGCGGCAGAATAATTCGATGTCGCCGATGATCTCGACCTTGGCCTTGGCGGCGAGCGCCGCCGCCCAATGCGGCGTCGGATGGGTGAGCGGCACGCCGGGCGCCAGCACCAGCGCGGCGATTGTCCGCCAATCGAGCTCGTGCAGATCTTGCGTCTTAAGGCCGGCCGCTTGCGCCTCGGCGAGCTTCTTTTTGTCGTCGTCGAAGGCGATGACCTCGGCGCCGCCCGCCGCTAGCGCACGCGCCGACAGCAGGCCCGAACTGCCGAGGCCGAAGACCGCGACCTGTTGTCCGGCGAAGGTGGTGACGGGGATCATGAGCGGTGCCGCGTTCTCTCCGCACCTCCCCCCTTGCGGGGGAGGTCGACGAGCGAAGCTCGTCGGGAGGGGGGTACACTTCGAAATTCTTCAACCAAAAGACACCCCCCTCCCCAACCCTCCCCCTCAAGGGGAGAGGGAGTAGGCAGAGTGTGCCGCTGGCCCAACATTACCGAAGTTTCAGCGTCGCCAGCCCGGCGAGCGCCAGCACCACGGCGACGATCCAGAACCGGATCACGATCTGCGGCTCGGTCCAGCCGAGCTGCTCGTAGTGATGGTGGATCGGCGCCATCTTGAACACGCGTTTGCCGGTGAGCTTGAACGACACCACCTGCACGATCACCGACACCGCCTCCAGCACGAACAGCCCGCCGATGATGGCGAGCACGATCTCGTGCTTGATCGCCACCGCCACCGCGCCGAGCATGCCGCCGAGCGCCAGCGAGCCGGTGTCGCCCATGAAGATCGAGGCCGGCGGCGCGTTGAACCACAGGAAGCCGAGGCTGGCGCCGATCACCGCGCCGCACAGCACCGCCAGTTCGCCGGTGCCGGCGACGTAATGGATTTGCAGATAGTCGGCGAACACCAAATTGCCGGCCAAATAAGAGATCAGCCCGAAGCTCGCCGCCGCGATCATCACCGGCACGATCGCCAAACCGTCCAACCCGTCGGTGAGGTTGACCGCATTGCCGGCGCCGACGATGACGAAGGTGCCAAGCAGCACGAAGGCCCAGCCGAGGTTGATGACCAGTTCCTTGAAGAACGGAAACACCAGCGAGGTCGCGATCGGCCCCTTGCCGAGATGCGACAGCGCCGTTACGGCGATCACCGCGATCAGCGCCTCGGCCAGCAGGCGCGTGCGGCCGGCAAAGCCGGCGTGGCTCTGCTTGGTGACCTTCAGATAGTCGTCATAAAAGCCGATCAGGCCGAAGCTCAACGTCACCCCGAGCACGATCCAGACATAAGGGCTGGTCGGGTTCGCCCACAGCATGGTCGAGACCAGCAAGCCGGAAAGGATCATCAGCCCGCCCATGGTGGGCGTGCCTTTCTTGCTGACCAAATGGGATTGCGGGCCGTCGGTGCGGATCGGCTGGCCCTTGCCCTGCTTGATGCGCAGCAGGTCGATCATCGGGCCGCCGAACAGGAAGACGAACACCAACGCGGTGACGATGGCGCCGCCGGTGCGGAACGTGATGTAGCGGAAGACGTTGAGAAACGATATCTTGTCGGAGAATTCGGTCAGCCAATAAAACATCGGGTCAAACCTTGAAGCTTTCCTGGCGCATGATCTTATCCGAAGACCGGTTCCCACCCCGGATCAAGTCCGGG
>PKXB01000167.1 GCA_003133345.1 Hyphomicrobiales bacterium
ACCGCCGTAATATTGACCGTCGTGGTCGCCGGAGTACTGTTCACCGTCCCGTCATTGACCACCCAGCTGATGGTGCGGCTGCTATCATTGCCGAAGTTGGTCGGGTTGTGGCTGCTCGAGGCGAACGTCACGCTATCCAGCACCGCCTGGTAGTGCGCCAGCGTGTCACTACCGGACAGCGACAGAACTCCGGTCGTCGCGTTGTAGCTCGCCGCGATGCTGGTACCCGCCGTCGTCGCCGCCAGCGTGTCGCCCGCAAAGAACGTACCACCTGTAATCGACACCGTCGCCGAGGCCAGGGTCTGGCTTTCGACATCCGTCACCGTCAGCGCCGCATTGATCACCGGCGGCACCGCCTGCAGTTCGGTGTAGCCGATCGTGTTGTCGGCATTGCCGATCGCCGGCCCGGACTGATTGTCACGGAACACTAGCGGCGTGGACGGTGTACTAGAGCCGGCGGCGTCGGTCGCTTTGGCGGTGAAGCTGTATTCGGTCCCATTGATTAGCGTAACGCTATTGACTTGCCAGTTGCCTGAGCTGTCCGCCGTCGTCTTGCCAACCACGGTGCTGCCATTGTTGTACAACGTCACCGTGCTGCCGATTTCCGCCGTGCCGACTATGTCGATCGAGGACGCATTGTTCTGCGCCGGCGCCGTCGTCGTAATCACCGGTGCCGTCGGCGCCGTGGGTTCGATTGGGGGAGCAATTGGCGCGGGAGGAGGCGGGGGAGGAGGCGGAAGAGTAAAAGTGCTCTGGTTACCACTGGCATTCGACGGCGCCGTGTGGTCATCAGGCTGAACAAATTTAATTGGTTGCGGCGGCGGGTTTACGAGGAGAGGATTGCTCGATCCGCTTGGCCCTGTGTTCGTGGCCCCAGGCAACTGCCCTATCACATAGGTAACGAGGTTGCTCTGTTGGGCCGCCTGCAACTGCACCATTTCTACCGGAGTGTTCGTAATATGATCTATGCTGAGCGAGGCTCCTGTCCCCTTCCTGATGACTAGTTTTTGTCCAGGGTCATTAACAATGAGGTGTTGCGGAATCGCCTCCTTTGTTACGACTTCAAATACGCCATGGTTCAGGTGTTGGTAAGTTAAGACGCCGTAATCCAATTGTGTGGCATCGTTTGAGTCCGCGGCCTGGACTTCGTCTAAAATGGCGAAAGTCAATGCGGCGAGCGACAGCATGCCGATCCCGCCGGTACGACCGCGGCCCCGAATACTTGCAACAGGCGTTTCAATCGTGAGGAAACCGGTCTTCGCCACCTGGCCGGTCGTGAAAGCGAAGCTCCCTCGCGCGACATCGAACAGCGCCGAATGCAAGGTCCCGTTCAGGTCGCAGACGAATTCGTTCAACACCATGCGGGCGTTGCTGGATAGATTGAACGCGGTACCATCGAGGAAGTGAATGCCGATCCGGCCATCGGCCGCGGTCTCGATGACGTCGCCCTGGCAAACATGATCGCCAACCTTGACTTGAACAACGGCGCCGCTCGCCCGCGTCAGGGCAGCCGAACCGATCGCTGTTTGAATATTGCCAATGACTTGGGAAGGTTCGCCCACCAGCCCTTGACTAAGATCGACAGCGCAACCTTCGTCCCCCGACGCATCGTGCAAGCTATCGGACACAGAGCTCCACCCTGCTTATTGCCTGGCGCCCGGTTGGTGTCATTTTGTTCTGATTTCACCCGCGCCAATTACAAAAACTACCACTCGGTGCTGCTTAATCAAAGGTTAAGGATATAAATAGTATAGAATTGGGTTAAATTGCGGCATTTTGAATCTCCTGGGTGCCTTGCGCAAGCTGCGGGGCCTCAATGACTATATTCGGCGCCAGCCTATGTTGGCCGGGGATATTAGAAGCCAGGCTCGCAAAGAAGTGTTGGATCCGGTTAATCTACCCATACAGCGTTGATGGCTGTGGATAATAATGCTAGTTAAATCAATATTAACATACGCCTTAACCTGGAGGGGACGATGCGCGCGCGAATTATCGTCGTGTTTGCGGCCGGGCTCTTCTTAACAGCCAACAGCTTTATACCTGGTCCTGCTAGGGCACAAAGCGCTACCCCCGCCGTCCAGGCAGGCACTTCGAAGCCCATAGGAAAAGTCGTAACCGTCATTGGTTCGGCCACAATCGAGCATGTGAACGCAGTGGTTGTTCAGGCCAATGTCGCCAGTCAACCCGAGCAGACGAAAGTTGGTGATCCCGTCTATTTGGGTGATGTGGTCCAGACCGCAGCCGACGGCCGGATCAGCATCACCTTTACGGATGGCACGGCGTTCAATTTGTCCAGTAATGCCAGAATGGCTCTAAACGATTTCGTTTACGACCCGAACGGGACGTCCAACTCGACCTTCTTCAGTCTAACCAAAGGAACGTTCACTTTTGTCGCCGGCAAAGTGGCAAAAACTGGCGATATGAAGATCGACACTCCCATCGCGACCGTGGGAATTCGAGGCACCACGCCACATATCGAGATTGCGGATGATGGGACCGTCAAATTTTCTACGCTGATTGAAGAAGGCAAAAGTAAAGTTACGGAAAAGCTCGCAGCACCTGCTGTGCAGAAACCTGAACAAAAGCCAAATCTCAACATCTGCCGAGGATGCTAGCACTGCCACATTTGGCGCAAGCCGTTCTTGGTATCAGCGGTTCCCAAGCGGCCATCTTCGGACGAGCAACCGCTCCCTAGGAAGCAGCGGGCACATGTTTGTTAGTTTCAAAGTCAGGAAGCTTGAGATGGAATTTAGTGCAAGACGGGACATCGCCGACGGCGTGGCGGTCATGCTGATCTTGCTGTTCGTAGGGTCGGCGGCACTGGCGCAAACCCCAAATTCTAAGGATTCTCTCAAGAATATTGGCTTATGCAACGGGGTGGATCACACGTCACCAGAACCTCTGATTCGCGGCTGTACAGCGCTCATCGATTCAGGCGACTTGACGGCCAATGGCTTGGCTATTGCCTACAACAATCGCGGCGATGCCTATACGGAAAAGGAGGATTATGACCTCGCCATTCTGGATTTTGATCAGTCGATAAAGAATAATCCTACCTACCCCAAGCCTTTCAATAACCGCGGCGTAGCTAACTTGAAGAAGGGCGAATACAACCGGGCGCTCGAAAATTTAAATGAAGCGATCAGGCTCGATCCCAACTATGCTTCGGCCTTCGCCAACCGCGCAGAAGCCTACCAGAAAAAAAAAGATTTCGACCATGCGGCCCGCGATTATAACGAGGCGCTTCGTCTTAAACCAGACTTGAACTCCATATGGAACGGACGCTGTTGGACACGTGCCATCCTCGGTGAGTTGCAGGAAGCATTAGCAGATTGCAATAAGGCGCTTCAGTTTGTGCCGAACGACGCCGCGGCGTATGATTCGCGCGGGTTCATCTACCTGAAGATGGGCCAGTTCGATTCGGCCATCGACGATTATAGTTCTGCGCTGCGTTTCGAGCCGAAGTTGGCGAGCGCGCTCTATGGCCGCGGCCTTGCCAAGCGTAAAAAGGGCGATTCAAGTGGCGCTGATGCCGATATTGCAGCAGCAAAAACAATCGAAGCGAAGATTGGCGATGACTTTGCGCGCTACGGCGTGCAGTAGAGACGGCTCAGCTCCGTCGTTTTGGCAATTGCGCATGATGATAAAACAGATGGAGCAATCGCCCCACAAAGTGGACTAATTGCTCTCGCGTTTTGCGCTGCTGGCGACCGCGTTTGTTATCGGCCTAAACTCGGGTTCTCGATGCGGCATAATCTCCCTCGCATTCCGCCGAGGGAAAAAATCCTCGTCACCCTCGAGAACGTAACTCCCAAAAACGGTGAAGACCTGCGTGGGTTGTATCTGGAAGCGCATGACCCTTCTCCTTGATCTTGGAATTAAAAATGGTCTCAAAACCTGCGATTATGAAGTGCGAAAAGTCACAGTGCGAATGGCCCGCTGCCGGGGGCTGGCTGCTTCAATGTAACTTCAATACAATCTAATGAAATCAAAGACATAAGAAGGCTTAATTTGAGCACCGTCAGCGTGCGCGTCGGCCCTCACCGCCTCCTGTCCCCGTGCCCGCCGACGCCCATCTTGGCTTCCATCCGGACGATACGACCCCTATTCCACGGCCGTCCCGCTACTACGGCCGACGCCAGGATCTGGTCACCCGGGATCGGGCGCAGGGACGACGTAATCTGGAAGTCCAGCCGTCCGCCGACACCTCGATTGTCCCGGCCTCTCCCGGCCTCTTCCCCGCGCAAATCGATAAGAGCGTTCTGGCCATTGCCGAGCCCAAGCGTCTTCGCGACAAAGCCCATCTGAGATTCGTGGCCTCACAACCCTGCCTGGTCTGCGGCCGGCAGCCGTCTGATCCGCATCATTTGCGGTTTGCGCAGCCGCACGCCTTAGGTCTCAAAGTTAGCGACGAGTTCACCGTACCCCTCTGCCGCGGCCATCATCGGCAGCTGCATCAGGCCGGCAATGAAGTGGCCTGGTGGAAGGATCTGGACATCAACACACTGGAGATTGCCAAGGGGCTTTGGGAGCAAACACACCCAAAATCTGCGGCGGCAGACATCCAACCAAATGAAGACGCTGCAAAGACCACGACCTAAAATTGATGACTACCAAGAGGGGCAAATCGGCAAAGGGCTGGGCAAGGCGCCGGGCCATGCCGAACGGCATTGTGCTCCTACAATGACGAAACGAACCCATTCCAACCGGTTCTCAATGACATCTCTCAAACAGATCGAAGCCAATCGCCGCAACGCACTCAAAAGCACCGGGCCAACGACGCCAGAAGGCAAAGAGCGTTCGCGCCGCAATGCATTGCGCCACGGCCTCACGGCCGAAACCGTCATTGCGGCGCTCAAGAATTCAGAAGATTACGAAGCATTCGAAGCCGCGGTGATTTCCGACTACGACGCTGAATCGGCCGTGGAGCGCGAGCTAGTGCTTCGACTGGCAAGCGTCCTCTGGCGACTTCGTCGCGCGACCGGCATAGGGACAGCCATTTTTGAGTCTGTGACCGTAGAACCTGGCAAGGTCGAACACGGTCATTTACGCCCGACCCTCGTCGAGGCAGGCGATCTCTCGGATCGAAATCAATTACACCTGGTAGCAACACGGCAATCTGACGCGGCGGCAGGAAACGAACTCGGTTTCGGTACGAAAAAGGATATCGCAGACGGCTTCTTGCGCTTGGCCGCTCTACCGACTTTCGCCCTTGACCGCCTCAGCCGTTACGAGCATTTGCTCTGGCGGCAAGCCCGCCAGATCGTGTTTACGCTGGAGTCGTTGAGGCGCCGCAAGCGACAGCCGAGGCGGTCAACCTTTCCATTTACGTTCCGGCGGCGCGAGCCCGACGCCTTGTCCGAAGAGTTCAGGTGACCCCTCGCGAGGTCAACGCAGAGCGCGCCGGGCACTGCTGTGGCACCCCGGCGCGCCACCTTAATCGAAACCAATTTGTTTCAACTGCAAGGTCCCGTCGGACGCCCATCGGGTTAGGTCAAAACGCCGCAGGATTGTCGCTACCGCAGTGCATCCGTTGCGCAACAGGCGCCCGATCAGATGATGTGGAAGTCGCTTTGGTGCACCTGCAACTGGGCCACGGTCACATGTTGCAGCATGATCGAGTCGTGCGCATCGGCGGTGATTACAACATTGCCATGCCCATCGTCTTGCGTGGCGGCGAGAAGGGCCTGAACATTTGCGAATACCGAGTGATCGATCTGGAGCACGTCAGTTGTGGGCTGGAAATTTGTGATCGTGTCGTGACCAAACCCAGGGGTAAAGACGAATGAATCGTTATTGCCAGTGCCGGTCAAAGACTGATTGGCAGGACCGCCGCCAATCAGGATGTCGCCGCCGGTGATGGTGTTATTACCGTTTGATCCGCTAATGAGCGTGGCGGCGCTGTCAGACGATGACGTTGTCGCGGCAGCAATGGGCGTGGTCGACGTGGGTGGATCGGTGATAAGCGTGCCGCCAGACCCGTCAGACGAGAGCGTGAAGCTCGCCGTGGTATATTCACCATTCGCGAAAGTGATGCTAGCGACGGTGTCGCCCGATCCGAAGATGGTGAGCGTGCCGCCCGTGTCCGTGCCGGCATTGTCGTCGTAGGCGAATGTGATGTTCGAACCAAAGGAAATATCGTTCAGATCGATCGCATCCGAATGAGTCGTATCGGGTGCAGTTCCGGTAAATCCGGAAATTTGGCCCGAGAAATCCGACGCATGCCCGAGCACGAGCTCGCCGTATGCCGGCGTGCCGCTGCCGTTATCGAACGTGACGTTCATGTTCGATTGCGCGTCGAATATCAGCGTTCCGCCTGCGATGATTGCGCTGCCGCCGCCGCTCACAGGATCGTCGATCTGCAGCGTGCCGCCGTTCGTTGCTTCCAGTATGCCGTCGTTGGTGATGGTGTGGCCCGTATCGAGCGTGAGCGTGCCGCCGGAGATATTGGCGTCGATCGTGCCGTGCGTCTCGTTGACCAGCGTCAGATTTCCGTCGCCGATGCCGATCTGGCCGGCGCCGGGGATGGTGTTATCGACATTCGTCAGCGTAGTGGCCGAATTCGTGCCAAAGATGATGTTCTCGTGGCTGTCCGACAGCGTGAGATAGCCGCCGCCCTGGAGCGTGACGCCATCGCCGATGATCTGAAGGTCGGTTTCATCACCGGTGGAATTCAGCGCGATCGTGCCGGTGTTGTCGATCGTGCCACCGAGCGGCAGCATCGCGCCGTCGCTCACCGCCATGGTGCCGGCATTGTCGACGATGGGCGTCTGATTGAACACAAAGTCGGCCGCGGTGAGAGAAGCCGCATTGACGCCATGCAACATAATCGTCTCGCCGGCGCCGAGCCTGATCACCGCATCGCCGTGGCCGTCATCGGCAATATGGGCCGCAATGTCGCCGAAGCTGGCAATGCCTGCGAAGCCCGTCAGGTCGATCTTGTCGGTCGCAAAGTTGAAATTGAAGATCGTATCGTTGCCGATCGGCTGCGAGAACATAAACAGGTCGGCGCCACTCGAGCCGGTCAGAGTGTCGTCGCCCGATATGGCGAAGATCGGCGCGCCTTTGGCAAAAACCTCTACATTGTCGGCGACGATGGCATAGCCGGTGCTGCCGTCGGCGTTGGTCCAGCCTTCCGCCACATTGAGCACCAGCGCGCCCGTGTAGCTGTCGAGCGAGGTGATGGAGAGCGCGGCGATATCGTTGGTCTGCACCGTCCAGCTACCGTCGCCGTTGTTGGTGCCCTCGCTCAAGGACCAAACCGCCGGAACCCCGGCGATTGTGACCGTGACAGGACCGACGTGATCCGCCGATGGGTCGGCCAGAGCCAAATTGATCGGGGCGCCGGCAACGCCAGCTGGGGCTGCCACCGCGTTGATAGTGATATTGGCCGTGTCGGTGGCAGTCGAGAACGCAGTCGAGCCTCCATTTATTGAGGCATTTACCCCACTCGCCCCGTTTAATCCGCTGCTCTGGTCCCAAGCATGGAACGTAATGGCGTTCGTGTCCGTCCCGACAGTTAAGAAGCTCGGCTGGAAATAGAGCCGCGTGTTAGCATCGGCCGCCAGCAACAGGGCCGAGGTGTTCGACACCGCACCAACGGCTACCCAATTCGTGCCGCCGTTGGTCGAATAGAACCAAGTGCCGTGGACCGTATCGACGTTCGTTAGCGCAATGCCAGTGACGGCGCCGTTATCGTCGTCGGTCACATTGTTCACGCCGCCGGAGAGGGAGACTAGGCTCGAAACCAGCGTGCCGACTGCGCCGACTGGCGCGCCAACACCCTGATTCTCAGCATTGAGAACCGGAGTTTTGCTTGCATCCAACACCGGCGCGTCGGCGTCCTCGGCCACCGTGACCAGGATGGTGCCGCTGGTCGAGTTGGTGTTGCCGCCGTCATTGGCGGTCGCCGTCACGTGCAGCGTGAAGTTCGGGTCGTCGGCCGTCGGCGTGATCGAGAGGCCGTTGAGCACGCCAGCGGTGAGCTGGGCCTGCGTGAAGGTGATGCTGCCGCCCGACGGCGTCAGCGTGCTGCCGTTGGTGTTGCTCAGCGTCGCGTCGGTCGGAATCCCGGTGATGGTGATCGACAGGCTCTCGTCCGGATCGGCCGCCCCGAGCGCGTCCACCAGGGTCGAGCTGATCGAGAGCGCGATCGGCTGGTCCTCGGTGCCGCTGGTGTCGGAAACCGTCAGCGTCGGCGCGTCGGCGTGCTCGGCCACCGTGACCAGGATGGTGCCGCTGGT
>PKXB01000202.1:0-4711 GCA_003133345.1 Hyphomicrobiales bacterium
ATTTCCACCATCGACGTGCACAAGCATCCGTTTCACATCGCCGGCTCCGATGCGTCGGGCATCGTCTGGGCGATCGGCAGCAAGGTGCATCGCTGGAAGGTCGGCGACGAGGTCATCGTCCATTGCAATCAGGACGACGGCGACGACGAGGACTGCAATGGCGGCGATCCGCTGCTGTCGCCCTCGCAGCGCATCTGGGGCTACGAGACGCCGGACGGCTCGTTCGCGCAATTCTGCCGCGTGCAGTCGCGGCAGTTGATGCACAAGCCCAATCACCTGTCCTGGGAAGAATCGGCCTGCTACACGCTCACGCTCGCCACCGCCTACCGCATGTTGTTCGGCCATTCGCCGCACACGCTCAAGCCCGGCGACAATGTGCTGGTGTGGGGTGCATCCGGTGGTCTCGGTGTGTTCGGTGTGCAGCTTGTCGCCGCCTCGGGTGCCAATGCCATCGCCGTCGTTTCCGACGAGTCGAAGGCGGAATACGTGCTCAATCTCGGCGCCAAGGGCGTGATCAACCGCAAGGACTTCAAGTGCTGGGGTCAGATGCCGGCGGTCAATACGCCTGAGTACAACGACTGGACCAAGGAAGCGCGCCGCTTCGGCAAGGCAATCTGGGACATCACCGGCAAGCGCGACGTCGACATCGTGTTCGAGCATCCGGGCGAGCAGACTTTCCCGGTCTCCTGCCTGGTGGTGAAGCGCGGCGGCATGGTGGTGTTCTGCGCCGGCACCACCGGCTACAATCTCACTTTCGACGCCCGCTATGTCTGGATGCGGCAGAAGCGCATCCAGGGCTCGCACTTCGCCCATCTCAAGCAGGCCTCGCAGGCCAACCGCTTCGTGCTCGAGCAGCGCATCGACCCGTGCATGAGCGAGGTATTCGCCTGGGACAAGATCCCGCTCGCGCACATGAAGATGTGGAAGAACCAGCATCCGCCCGGCAACATGGCGGTGATGGTCAATGCACCGCGCCAGGGCTTGAAAACGTTGGAAGATGCGCAGGAAGCAGCGGGCGGCTAGTCCGCGCCAGCGGATTTTTCGCGCGGGGTGTCAACCGCTTTCGTGCGCAGCTGCGCGATGACCGAATTCAATTCGCCGCCATAAATGAAGATCGACGCGCAGACATAAAGAAACACCAACGCGATCATCGCCGACGCCAGGCCTGCGTACATCGACACGTAAGCGAACGTGTAATAGGCGAGGTAGCGGCCAAAGACGGCGCCGCTAATCAGCCAAAGCACTATCGTCGCGATAATGCCGGGCGCAACCTCGACGAAGCCGCGCCTTCCGGCCGGCAGCCAAAGATGCACGATCATCAACGCGATCACCAGCACCATCACCGCCACCGCGTAGCGCGCGAAGGTGATGAGTTCGCTGAACGGTTCCAGCGTCGGCACATAGCGCAGCAGCTTGTCCCAAATCACCGGCGCCAGCACCACCAGGAACGAGAACGCCAAGATCGCGACGGCGCCCACCAGCACATAGCCGACCGACTCCAGCCGCAGCAGCCACCATGAGCGCGGTTCAACCGCGTCATAAGCGCGGTTGAGCCCGACGCGCAGGCTTTCGACGCCGCTCGACGCAAAGTAAAGCGCGAATAGAATACCGAATGTAAGAACGTCGCCGCGGGTATCGGTCAGCACGCTGGTGACGTCGAGCGCAATCGGGCCGGCGACGGCCTTGGGCCACGCTTCCAGCAGAATGCGCGCGGCCTCGTCGGCGAGTTCTTTCGAACCGAAGAAAAAGCCGGCCAGCGCGGTGACCACGATCAGAAACGGAAACAGCGCCATCAAGCTGGATAGCGCGATATGGCTCGCAATCGCCCAACCGTCATCGGCGAGAAAATGCCGGAACGCGTCGGCCACGATCCGCATTGCCAATATGAAAATGCGCAAATGCGTGCCTCAAAACCCGCTCGTCCCCGCGGAAGCGGGGACCCAGATCGGGGCTATTTTAGCTGGATTCCCGCTTGCGCGGGAATGAGCGCAAAGAGCCTACGCCGCCTGCACGTTGGTAAGGAATTGCCGCACTTCCGCTTCCAGGTTTTCCGCCTCGACCGCGACCGCATCGGCGAGGTCCTTGACGTCGGAGGCGGTCGAGCGGGCATCGGTGGTGACGCCGGCGACCTTGCTCATCGCCTCGGCTCCGCTGCGCGCCTCGCCGGAGGCGCGGCTGACGCCCTCCGCGATCGAGGCCACCGCGGAGTTCTGCTGATCGACGGTGGCCGCCACCATGGTGGCGATCGCCGACATTTCACGGATGATGGCGTTGACCTGTTCGATCGCGCGCGCCGCGTCGGCGGCGGCCGATTGGATCGAGCCGATCTGCTCGGCGATCTCCTCGGTCGCTTTCGCGGTCTGTGCGGCCAGCGATTTCACTTCCGAGGCGACTACCGCGAAACCTTTGCCGGATGCCCCGGCGCGGGCCGCCTCGATGGTGGCGTTGAGCGCGAGCAGGTTGGTCTGCCCGGCGATCGCCTGGATTAGTCCCACCACCTCGCCGATGCGGGTGGCGGCGTTGCCGAGTTCCGACATGGTGGTGACGGTGCGCTGGGCTTCCGATACCGCGCGCCCCGCCACGTCGGTGGATTTCGCGGCCTGCGAGGCGATCTCGCCGATCGAGGCCGCCAATTCCTCGACCGAACCGGCAGCCGTCGTCACATTGTCGGATGCGGCGGCGACGCGTTGTTCGGCGGTGCGCGCATCGGCCGACATGGTATCGGCGGCCTTGTTGAGATCGCTCGAGCTCATTTCGAGCTTCATGGACGCCCCGCGCAGCTTGCTCAGCGCGCTTTCGACCGAATGCTTAAATTGCGTGATGGTGAGCGCAATCGTGTCGTTGCGCTGCGCCTGCGCGCGGCCCGCATCGGTCTGGATGGCGGCGAGCTTTTCCCGCTCGATCATGTTGTCGCGGAACACGATCACCGTGCGCGCCATCTCGCCAATCTCATCGCGTGCGTTAGTGGCGGGAATGCGGGCGCTGGTGTCGCCGGCGGCGAGTTGCTGCATCACGCCGGCCAGGCCATGAAGCGGCTGCGTGATGCTGCGTCCGATCAGCCAGCTGAAACCAAGGCCGAACGCGACCATGGCGATGCCGACCACGATTATCCCGGTGCGCGTATGGGCTTGCGATGCGGTCAGCCCCGATGACGCCTCTTCCGCGGTCTGACGCGCCCGCTCGATGATTTCATCCGCACGCGGCAGCATGCTCTGGCTGTCGATGTCGATCACCGCGTGCAGCGGATACACATGGTCGAACCGGTCGATCCATTGCGTGAAGGTATCGGCATAGGTATTCACCTCATGCTCGAGTGAATCCTTCATCTCCGCCGTACCGTCGACCAGGGCGAAGGTGTCATTGAATTTCTTGTAACTGGCGAGAAATTGCTGCTTGATCAGTTCGCGTGGGTTGAGCCGATACTCGGCTTCGTAGGTCCGCATGGTCAGCAGCATCATCATCAATTTTTCGGCATCCGCGCCGGCCAGCCAGGTCATATTCTCGTTGATGATGAGCTCGACCGCGTTGCCGGCTTCGCGAAGATTGTTGCGCAGCCCTGAGTTTTCGTCGAAGCCGAGGGTCTTCTGCTCCCCCACCAGTTCGGTGAAGGTGTCGCGCAAAGCTATGACGTCCTTGCGCAAGCCCGCGATATTTTCGGCTTGGCGGCGATCGATCGAGGCCGCGATGGCGTCGAGGCTCTGCAGCGCGAGCGCATGCGCCTGGTCGAAGCTCACCACCAGATTGTTGCTGGGGTTGGCGCTGAAATCTTTCACGATGATTCGCATCGCCTCGATCGCGCTCTTGAAATAGCGGCTGGCGTCGGCGAGCCCGGCGGAATGCTTGACGGTCTCAAAGGCGGTGCCGACGGCGCCTTCGCCAGAGAAATAAGTGAGCCCGTTGGCGAGGAAGCCGAGCACCGGGATCAGCGCCAGCACGATGATGCGGGTGCGCACCGAAATCGAGGTCAGCAGCCGGACCAGCCGGCTGAACGAAAGCGATAGACTTATGTAGCGCATGGGCCGGTACGGATCTCGCCGGTGGCGGCGGCACTGTGCCGAGGTATCCCCGTGATCAAAGCGTGAAATGGTTAATTTTGTAGGAATTTGGTAACGCGATGCCGTGCAAAGAGGCCGGAAACCCGCCAATTCCAAGCCCACTTTGCTTTTGTGCACTGCACGCGTAGTGTCTTTGTCGCAGCCGGTACCGCAGACATCGCCTGTACCCGAGGATTCCATGTCCGTCGCCGCCTCCCGCCCGACCGCCGAACACGAACTGGTCGAACTCAGCCGCGAGGCGACCGCGGCACTCGATGCCTTGCTGGCAGATGCCGTGGCCAAGGTGCGCGAGCGGGTGGTGGTGGCAGGCAAGCCGGACGGCGGCCTGTTCGATCGCGAGCAGCGTGCCACCCATGGGCTGGCCTGGCTCGCCACCTATGTGGAAGCCGTGCGCCAGCTCGCCGCCTATACCGAACGGATGGTCGGCGCCGGCACGNNCTGGTGCGGCCGAGCGATCTCGGACTTTCAGCGGCGCAGGTTGCGGCCCGCATCAACCGAAATGTCGAGGGCTTGATCGCCAGCGGCAATACCGTGGAGCGGCGCGCCCGTGTGATCGAGCTGATGCGCGCCAGCCACAACGCCACGGTCGGCATGTGCGGCCTCGACGAAACGCTGGAATCGATCCGCGAGGAAATGCGCAAATTCGCCGACAGCGA